>DMLH01000033.1 GCA_003453435.1 Clostridiales bacterium
TTATTAAAGCTTTCGGTTAAATAAACCGAATAGTTGCCGTTTATGTTTGCAATTGGCTGTTTGTTGTAATCTAATAAACTAAATTTTAAACTTGGCACTTCTTCAACAATTATTGTTGTATCTAAAGTAATTGCATTAAGTTCATTTTTGTCTACACCATTTATTAATTGTATTTGTAAATTTGCGCTACCCAGTTTTTGTGGGTTAATAACTCCAGCGTTATCTATGCTAAACGCATCACCTTGTGTTATGTATTTAATATCATATTGGTAACTGGCATTTAAGCCCAAAATTTCTAAAGGTTGTGGAGTTTGACCCAAATAAAATTTATATTGTGGATAAATGCTCACATTTCCACAAAATTCCCCCGCTTTAACAACAACTTTTAAATAATCCACATTGTTAGCACCTTTTAGGGCAATATTGGTAGTGCCTATTCCTACTGCATGTATAGTATTGCCATCTATTGTAATAACTTTGTTATCATAATCAAATGTATAATTTTTATCTTCGCCACAAAGGTTAAACTTTGCACTATCAAAACCATCTACACCAAAAGTTAAAACAATATCATCATGTTCGGCAAAATTAATTGTTAAAACTGGTGCATTGTTACACCCAATAAAACCAAATATGCAAATTACAAAACTTAATAACAAAAATATTTTTGGTGCTTTCATAAACTTTTCTCTTGTTTTTTTGTTAATCTAACACATTTTTATACACTTTTCAAGTATTTTAGACAAATTTGTACTAATAACAAACCCTAAATTTACACAAAATTATTTAATATAAAAAATACACAAATTTTTGCATTTTAAAAATCACATAAAAGTTATGTTTTGTATATACTGCTTTTAGTTGGCAAAAAATTAAAAAAATTAAAAAATTTTGCCATTTAATAGTTTACATTGACATAAAAAAATGCTAATTTAATATATCACTAAAATCAAGGAGAAAACGTTGGGATACTTAAACACACAAAACAATAAAATAATATACAATAATGTTGACCTTTTGGAGTTTGCTAAAACTAATAGCACTCCATGCAGAATTGTCTTTTTAGACATTATAGAAAATCAAATAAACACATTAAAACACGCACTTAATAACGCAATAAAAACAAATAAATATAATGCTAAATTTTTTTATCTTTACGCAAACAAAGCAAACTACTCTAGCGAAATTGTTTTTACTGCAGCAAATGCCGCCGACGGATTAGAAACTTCTAGCGCAACAGACCTAGAATATACCTATGCGCTATACAAAAACAACCCACAATTAATAAACAAACCAATACTATGCAATGGTTTTAAAACAAAAGAATATACAGATTTAATTGTTAAACTAAATAATCTAGGGTTTAACATAACTAATATTGTAGACGATTTAACCGAATTAAACGCACTTTTGGGCAAAAAATATAAAAAACCTTTAAACATTGGGTTTAGATTAAACTTAAGCAATCAATATGGCCACGACGAGCACGACCGTTTTGGCTTAACCCCTACCGAATTGGAAATAGCAAAACAAAAATTGAAAAAACAAAATAAGCTAAAAGTTAGCACCCTACACTTCCACCAACGTGGTTTTTCTTACGAAGACGAAAAGTTTTACATTAATATTAACAAAGTTGCACAACAATATATACAACTAAAAGAAACTTTCCCAACTTTAAACAATTTAGATATTGGTGGTGGCACTCCGTGGTTTTATGAGCAAAATTTTGACTACAACTCTTGGGCAAACACCCTTATAAATCAACTAAAAAACACCTTTGCTCAAAACAAAATAGAATGCCCTAACCTAATTATAGAAAATGGTAAATACACCGTAAAAGATAGTATTGTGAATATATACAGCGTTAAGGGTGTAAAAAACACCGATCCTAACTTTAGTTGGTATATACTAAATACCAGTTTAATGTTAGCTATTCCAGAATACTTTGCCTGCGAAGAACCTATGAAGTTTGTGGCATTAAATAATCTTAACAACAAAACAATAAAAACTAGGCTGGCTGGTATAACATGCGACTGCGACGATGTATATTACGAAAAAGACAAAGGTTATATTTTAATGCCCGAAATTAAAGACGAACCTTTATATATAGCCATCATAGGAACAGGCTCGTATCAAGAAAGCATGGCGCCACAAAACGGCATAAGGCACTGCTTGGTTCCAAACGAAAATAAATATGTTTCGTTTATAAAAAATGGCAAAAGGCAGTTTGTTTTAACAAGCAAAGTCCAAACAACAAAGGACCTTTTAAAAAACAATAAAATAACAGATAAATACTTATCCCAATTTAATAAATAAATCTTATCTAAAAATTTCTGGGGGCCCATAATACTCTATCGCAACATAAAAAAATTAGGTAAATATAATATCAAAAATTTAACAAAATATTAAAAATAAAAAGTCCATAAGGTTATCTTTATGGCTTTTTTATTTAAAACTAATCAAAAAATAAAAATAATCCTTGACTAATGTAAAATATTAAAGTATAATACACTATACCTCTCATCAAACAACAGGTACAATTATATGCTTGCCACAAATTTTTGATATGCTGATGTGGCTCAGTCGGTAGAGCACCACCTTGGTAAGCCACTAGGTCCAACTTTCACAACTTAATATTTTTATCGTATGCTACTGTGGCTCAGGGGTAGAGCACCACCTTGGTAAGGTGGGGGTCATGGGTCCGATTCCCATCAGTAGCTCCACTAAAACGCCCATTTTATGGGCTTTTTTTTATTGCCCAAAAATCGCCGAAAAATATTTGCATATAAATTGCATACTTTTTGCAGATAAAAAAGACCAGCAATTCTCTTCAAATTGCCAGTCTTTTTCTTTCTCAAAATTCGCTCTAATTCTCCCCTGTTTTGCCTAAAACGGGGTTATTTGCATATAATTGCATATTTAAAAAACAGTAATTATTGTATTAAATGCTATTTTGTGTTATAATTAATCAGAAAGGAGTTTTTATGAATAATCACAGAAGCCATTACATATCACAATTTATTTTAAAAAGATTTTCCAAAGCTTTAAATATATTCAATGTAAAAAATGGTTTGATAGAACAAGACAAAAGACCCGACAGAGCATTTTGTGAAATCAATAAATATGATAAAGAATTAGAACAAATTTTTAATTTCAATATTGAAAGTCGTGTTGCAAACATTCTTGATAAAAATATTTTAGTTGATGGAGATATAACATTAACAAGAGAGGAACTTATACTATTAAAAAAATATATGCTACTCTCTAGCGTAAGAACAATGACCGAAGATGAGTTTTATGAAACAATGATAGACTTTGAAAAAAATGCTGAACATTACATTTCAGTCTGGAAAGAATATGACCATCTACCATCAATACGTAACGTACAACTAACCCCAAAACAACTTTACTCAAATGCTTTAAAACTATTTGCAGTCAATCAAACCATTAGAGATATAGCCCTATCTCCACTTGCCACAAGAGAAATGCTTGCTTGGGCTGTTCCTTTTATAGAATCATATATCGCATTTTGGGACACACCTAAAGAGCATGAATTTATACTATCAGATACAGGAATGTGTAGCGAATATGAAGGATTCCATATGATATCAGGTGGTGTAGATATTTCAAAAGTTTCTTATTTATTAAATAGAGCAAAAAAGAAAAATCCAGCATATTACTCTCTCATTGCAAGCCAATCTACTATGTATGAGAATTATAATATTTTTACTATCAGTTCGACTAGAAGTATGATAATGATAAACCCATTCTTTAGATTATACTATGATTTTATGGTCCATGAAATAGGCTCACATCAAACAATAACACTTGATAAACCAGATATTTGGCCAGCAATTATTCAAAATAAATTACTTTTCGAAACCCCAAAAACCAAATACAAGATAAATCAGTTTATAGAAAATCACACCATGAATGATGAATTTGTCTATAAACCAAAAACATTAACAAATGAAGATTTAATATACTTAAATTCACTAATATTATCTCAATCTAGAGAAATAATTGGTTTTAATGATGCAAAACAAATTATAGACTCTATTTATTATTTTGTTTGGTATGATGCAAATTTCAGATCAAGAAAAAGTCATACAGACACCATTGAACAACAAACAAATCAATTAATTGAGAATCTTAAAAACTCCACTTTCTTTGAATTGTGCAATTTTTGCGACAAAAAAGGAGGTATTAATAAAACTGAGTTTATTTTTCTCTTTGAAAAATTGTTAAGCAACATATATAAAGACTTTGATAATAACCCATATATCTGTGAATATTATTTAAGTATGCCTGAAGAAACTGCAAAATTCGAAAATTTAGATTTTTTAGGTAAAGGCGAAAAGAAACTGGAATTTTTTAGAAAACATCTTGAAGAAATAAAGAAAAACAAAGAATCACGATAAGTGGTTCTTTTCTTATTTTTAACAACATTGACTTTTTACCATTTTTATGATACAATATATCTGTATCATTGTGATACCTCTGGCGCATTGGACAAAATCCTTCGCAAAGGAGGATTTGCATATGATACATAATAATATCCAACAAATGGTTGGACAAAAATTAAAAAAATTTATTTCTAATTCTAAGTTTAAAACACAGGAAAAGTTTGCAGAAGCTGTAAACAATGATGTGCGAACTGTAAGGAGATGGATTCATCTTGGAATTGACAAGTTGAATATCATTATCTATGTTGCAGAGATTTTAGGAATAGATTTTAGAGAGTTTTTTAATTAAAACTCTCTTTTTTATTAAAACCGGACAAAACGTGTCCTTGTAACCGTGAAAT
>DMLH01000073.1:0-23202 GCA_003453435.1 Clostridiales bacterium
TTTCTGTATCTTGCAATAAAAGGGATTGTGCAACCTTCATCAATTAGCATAACAATGTTTTTTGAATGCTCTGGCGTTATGCCAAGTTCCAAAGCAATTACTTCTGAATGTTCCATTTTTTTTTGAATACCTCGTTTGAATAATTTTTCATAATTTTTGCTAAATTACGATATGTATATATATTATCACAAAATGCCAAAATTAAAAAGCGTTTGAGTTTTAAAATTTAAATAATAAAAAAACCACAAGCAAAACTTGTGATTTATAAATATGTGAAATCAAAACTCGTATCTAAAAACTCTTTTACCGGCTTCAAATTTTGTTTCGCCCATGTCTGTAATTTCAACTTTTTGCTCTAACGCAAAACAAAATCTTTCAAAAGCAGTTTTATTTGCTATATCATTTACGCAATTCATTTTAATTTCCAAAATACTATCTGGTATTTTATATCTTTTGGTATTAAATACAACAGAGTCAAAGTTAACAATGCCTGAAAAGCCTGTGTTATTAAAAATTTCAAGTTGAAGCCTGTTTGTTGTAATGTACATAAAAACTTTCAAACTTTTAAGCATACGTGCAATGTCGGCATCCATTCTGTGAGTGTACATATCTTGCAATTTGTCTTCCAGGAACAAAATATATTCGTTGCTGTCTTGAATTTTGTCGCCATAGTGCATATCCATTTCAAATTCGCGCCTAACACCGTTATTTTTACAAACAATACTTAAAATTTGTTTATTATTGTCAATAACTCTAACCCTTATGCTGGCATCCAATGTTTCAAGCAATTTGTCTGGCGTTTCATAAAAATAGTCCACAATTTCAATTTGCTTTGCACTTTTTGTTGCTATGTTTGGCATAAGCCTAATTAATTCATCAAGCCTAACCATATCTTTAGGTTTAACATAATACGTTTTTTGGATTAATTTTTTAATTTCTAAATTTTCCATAATTATATTTTATATTGTATTTAATATTTTTGCAACCAAATTAAGCAATTAATTGTTTTAACAATTATTATTGATATTATGCTAAAAGATGATATAATACTAATATACAAAGGAGAAGTTATGAAAATTGATTTGGATGAAAAGCAAAAAGAGGTTATTCAAAATAAAATAAATCATGGTTGGGCTCTTAACAAAATACCGGAGGAGTTTTGCTATTTGTATGGCGAAGTAAGTGAGGCATATGACGCTTGGCTTAAAGGAAAGGAGGACTTAGGCTCCGAACTTGCTGATGTGGCTTTATATTTGCTTGGCATAAGCGAAATGCTTGGGTTTTCACTTGCTGAGGAAATTGAAAAAAAGATTGAAATAAATAAACATCGTAAATATGTTAAAGTTGACGGTGTTGTTGTTAAAATTGATGACAGGGAAGGTAAGTAATGCAATGCATTGCTTATTTTTTATAAAATGAAAAGTGTAAATTTTTTAAAAATAAAAATAATATAAATTGGGTTTTTGAAAAATAAAAATAGGTAAGGTGATTCCTTACCTATGTGCAAAGAAGCAAAATAATTTGCTATTTGCATTATTATATTGTGCATTTAAAATATAATTATTCAAAATAAAGCATTACTAATTTATTTATATATGTTAATAATTTTAATATTCTTTTTAATTGCATATTTTAATGTGGCACAAGCACCACCACTTTTTTTGTTTGGATTAATATAACAAATAAGTGTGTCGTTATTATCAATCATCTTTTTATTGCTTTCTATTATTCTCTTTTTAAAATGTTCTTCTTCTATATTATACATAATTGTTTTAACATCTTTATATGGAGTAAAGTATTCTATTCCCCACTCGTCATTGTAAAGAATTTGTTTTTTAATTTGATTTAAACTTGTTATAACTACGTTAATTTCAATATCATTATATTTTTTTGATAATTCTTTGCAGTAATAAAGTGCATACTCATCAAATTTGCCGTGAGTACCTATGGTGAAACAACTAGCGCCAGATAAAATTTCTTTTTCTATTGCATCTTTTAGTTCAGTGTTTTCATTAACAAAATCTCTATGACCTATAAAACATACGTGTTTACTCATATTATAAGTATAACACAATATGAGAGATATGTCTCTCATATTTTATAAATTGTTTTGTTAAAATTATAGAAATTATATCTCTCGGGGATAATAAAAGTATGAAATTAGAGCAAGCAATAACAAAAAGAATTTTTGATTTATGTCATGAAAGAGAAATATCGCCTAACAAATTAGCATCTATGGCGGGTTTACCATCTGCAACAATAAGATGTATTTTTTATGGTAGAAGTAAAAATCCAGGTAGCAGAACGATTCTTGATATTTGCGAGGCATTAGATATTTCAATATTTGATTTCTTCAATGATGAAATATTTAAATCAAAAGATATTGAAGGTTCATATTGATAAAAAATAGGCAACTAATGAATAGTAGCCTATTTTTATTTATAACATCTTTTTACTTTTTAAATAAACTGTCAAAACGGCAATGTCGGCTGGGCTAACACCACTAATTCGACTTGCTTGCCCCATGTTTAAGGGTTTAACTTTGTTTAACTTTTCCCTGGCTTCTAGCCTAAGGCCTAAAATAGTGGAGTAGTCAAAGTTTTGTGGCAAAACAATTTTTTCCTGCCTTTTTGCATCTTCAATTTGAACTTGTTCTTTTTCAATGTAGCCTTCATATTTTGTTTGAATTGTAATTTCTTGCAAAATTTCGTCGTTAAAATTTCTAAAAACACCTATTGCGTCTTTAAGCATTTTGGCAGTTACACTTGTTCGCTTCAAAAGGTTTTTTACACTTGCTCCTGTTTGGAGTGGTGCTTCGTTAACACCTTCAAGCATTTCGTTAATGCTTTTGCTTGGCGCAACAATTTTAACAAGTTCTTTTTCGGCTCTTTTTAAATCTTTTTGCTTTTTTAGGAATATTTTATATCTTTCGTCGTCAACAAGTCCAATGCTTCTGCCAATTTCTGTCAGCCTTAAATCACAGTTATCTTGCCTTAAATGAAGCCTGTATTCAGCCCTGCTTGTTAGCATACGATATGGCTCATCGGTGCCCTTTGTAACAAGGTCATCAATTAAAACGCCAATAAACGCCTCATCTCTTTTAAGCACAAGTTGCTCCTTACCTCTAATTTTAAGGCTTGCATTTATTCCTGCAATCAGCCCTTGACAACCCGCTTCTTCGTAGCCACTAGTTCCATTTATTTGACCAGCGCAATATATGCCATCAATGTTTTTATATTCAAGTGTAGGGTATAGTTGCAAACTGTTAATGCAATCATACTCAATAGCATAGGCGTCTCGCATAATTTTTGCATTTTCTAGTCCTGCTATGCTGTGTAGCATTTCTTTTTGAACATCTGTTGGCAAACTGGTGGATAAACCTTGAACGTAAGTTTCTTTTGTGTCTAATCCCTCTGGTTCCAAAAATAACTGGTGACGCTCTTTGTCTTTAAATCTAACAATTTTAGTTTCAATACTAGGGCAGTACCTAGGGCCAACGCCCGTAATAAGACCACTATAAATTGGGCTATCTTTGATATTGTCCATAATAATTTTGTGAGTGTTTAAGTTGGTGTATGTTAAATAGCACACTGCTTTGTTTTTTGGCTGTTTTTTTGTGAGCCTTGAAAATGGCAAAATGTTTTCATCGCCGTATTGAATCTCTAAGCCGCTTGTGTCAACGGTGTCAAAGTTAACCCTTGTTGGCGTACCCGTTTTAAATCTAAAAATTTCAAAGCCACATTTAATTAAACTTTTTGTTAATTTATTTGCCCTTTTAAAACCATTAGGCCCTGTCTCTTCAACGTGGTTTCCAATAATAATGTTGCTTTTTAAATAAACACCAGTGCATAGAACAACTGCCTTACAATAATATGCCTCATTAAGTTCTGTTTTAACTCCATAAATTTTGCCATTTTTGTGCAAAATTTCTGTTACTTCTGCTTGCTTAATGTCTAAATTCGGTGTGTTTTCCAAAACTTTTTTCATCTCTTGATGATACATTGTCTTATCTTCTTGTGCTCTTAAGGATTGCACTGCTGGGCCCTTGCTTGTGTTAAGCATACGCATAAGTATTGCACACCTGTCTGCCATTTTGCCCATTTCGCCACCAAGTGCATCAATTTCACCAACAATTTGACCTTTTGCTGTTCCGCCAATACTTGGGTTGCACGCCAAAAAACCTATGCTATCTAAACTTAGGGTTAGCATAATTGTTTTTATTCCTGTTCGGGCTAAAGCAAGTGCCGCTTCACAACCTGCATGGCCAGCGCCCACAACAACTGCGTCGTAATCTTTAATGATATTTTGTCTCATATTAACTTCCATTAAAGCACTTAATTTTTAATGCTTTGATATAAAAAATGCCATGTAATTATAGCACTTTTATTTTTATGTGTAAATATTTTGCAGGATTAATTCTAATTTTCTTAAATAAAAATGTAAGGGCCTTGCAATCATTACATCATTTTTTTATATATTCATGAGCTACATAGTAGTTATCAAATATTTTGATTTGCCTAATTTTTTTATTGGATGCAATCATAAATACATGATATGGTACTCCATAATATTGTGTGAAATTACGAACAAATTCATCGCCATAGTATTCTATCATATCATTTCGATCATCCTTAGTTTTGGCACATATTTGAAATCCGAGATCCTCATATAATTTAATCAGTTTTGACTCACTTAAATTGCCCGTACAAAAACATTCTAATTTAGTGGCATATTGATTTATTACTTTTTTAACGCTTTGCAAAAATCCTTTGCAATTAAGATTTGAGAAAAGTGAAGTAAGCCATCCATCATTTGATACAGCAAAACCAGCAAGCCCATTATTGGTCAAAAAGCATCTGCAATTTGCATAATCATTAACATCGGCAGGCGATGTGTAGTCTCCATGATATAAGTATTTTCTGTTTTGTGCGAATACTTTACTAAATAATGACGGCTCAACTTCTAGTAAGCAGATTTTATTATTGTTTTCCAGCGTTAAAGTTTCAATAATTTCTTTACTTTCAGAGATGATTGTGTTAATTTTTTTTGCAATGTATTTTGGAATATTAATTCTTTTGTGCCAATAGTTTTTCATATTTATTTCCCCAAACAAAATTTTGAGAATATAGTGTTAATAATTTCTTGATTGTTCACAACACCTGTAATTTCACCTAAACTTAACCATGCGGCCTTTATATCTGTTGCAACCAAATCAAGCGAGGTACCCAATTCAATTTCTTTTATTGCACTAATAATACTTTTATTGGCTTCTTTCAAAGCACTTATATGTCTTGTGTTTGTTATAATAAGTCCACCATTCAACATATTTTTGTCTACAATCAAATTGTATATGTCCTCTTTAAGTGCCATAACACGTTCATTACGCATTGCACTTATTTCAATCATTTGGTCAAATGTTCGATTTATTTTTTTTGGTAGATCTATTTTGTTTACTACATAAAGTACAATTTTATCTTTAACCATTTTTAGTATTTTTTCATCATCATTTTCAATTGGTTTGCTTCCGTCCAAAACCACTAAAATCAGGTCAGCACCTTTAACACTTTCCTCAGCACGCTCAATGCCAATTCTTTCAACAATACTTTCTGTCTCTCTAATTCCTGCGGTGTCAATTACGTTAAAAGATAAGTTTTTGTATGTATAACTGTCTTCAACCATATCTCTTGTTGTGCCTGCAATGTCTGTTACAATTGCTCTGCTAAACCCTACTAGTGCATTTAAAAGGCTACTTTTTCCGGCGTTCGGTTTTCCCAAAATTAAAATGTTAATTCCATTTTTAACAAGTCTGCCGGTGTTTGCAGTGGCAAGTAATTCGTCAATTTTTTGTCTGCAAACTTCAAGTTCATCCTTAATTTCCTTTGAGGTTGAATAGTCAATATCTTCTTCAGGATAGTCCAGTGCAACTTCTACTTTTGCTTCACAATTTGTTAATAAATTTTGTATGCTTTCAACCTGTTCTTTTAATTTACCAGTCATTAAGTTGTAGCCTGCTTTAACTGCTTCTTCACTTTGGGCGTTTATCATATCAATAATGCCTTCTGCGCTATCCAAACTCATTTTGCCATTAACAAAAGCTCTTTTGGTAAATTCTCCACTTTCAGCCAGCACTGCACCTTTTTCAAGCAATTCGTTTAAAATGCCATTTGCAATAATAATTCCGCCATGACACTGAATTTCAACCATTTCTTCGCCGGTGTAAGAATATGGCTCCTTAAACCAAACAATCAAACCTTGTTCGTCAAAATTTTTTGTATGTATTTTGGTTAAGTACATTTTCCGTGCTTCCATTTTTTCAGTGTCAAAATCTACTATTTTTTGCAGTATTTTTTTGCTTTGGCATCCACTCATCCTAACAATACTAATTCCGCCATTGCCAATTGGAGTGCTAATTGCACATATTGTTTTATTTTTTTCCATATTGTTTTAATTATATCATATATCAAAAATAATAGCAATTTGTTTATAATAAATTTTATTCCAGAAATTTTGTAAAAAAAAATACTGAATTAAGTTTTTTCTCAATTCAGTATTTTTTCTAGTTCGGCGTTTTATTTGTTAAATAAATATAAGTGCTGATCGCTCGCTTCAGTATTTTTTTCAACAGGATTCAATTCTTCATGTTTGTCTTCTAACAATTGATCATAACAATATTTTGTCACAGTTGTTTCATCTTTTGTTTCAAGGTCGCTACAATCAACAGTAACTTGATAATGCATAAATGGATTACTATGAAATTGCTTATAGGACTCACTCGCATTACTTAATGTCTCGTCTTTGTCGTATTTAGCGTTAGTATTAATAAAATCAACATAAAAACAACCCTTTGTTCCACTATTATTTATTTGAACTGGCGTAATGTTTAGAACGTTAACATTATGCAAAGATTTTTTTAAGTTATATGTTGTTCCGATTTCAGTCGTCTCAAAATCTGATATAGTTGTAAAAACGTCATTTAAGTTATTGTTAAGCAATTCAATTTTTTCTTTAAAATTCTCAATTTCTCTTTTTTGAGCACCCGCTGTTGACATATATTCTACTTTCATATTATCAGTTGTAAAATCAACAACATCACTAGTATAATGCTGAAACAAAACATCAAATTGTTCTGCATTTTTTAAAAAGTGATTTACAAACTGCGGGTCACAATTTGACTTATATATGCCTGAATAATTTACAGTATAGCCATCCTCATTTTTTTTATCGTAAGTCATCAAACCTCCAAGTCTTCCAGTCTCACGATCAAATGTTATTGATTTGATTGAGGTATTTTCAAATTCTGGATTTAATTGTTCTATATTTTGTACCAAAACTATTTCAGATTCTCTAAGATTTCTTTGAAGTGATTCACGCATATCGTTAATTTTACTATTACTTGCGCTATGTATTGGAGCCATAACTGCACCAAAAACAATACCTGCCTCAAGTGCAAGTTTCAGCAATTCAAAAATAACAGCCCCTTCTGCAGCGTCTGGATTAAAAATACCATAAACCAATTCAGATCCAGGGATTAATGCGACAGCGCCTTTTCCTACATAACCTGCGATTTCTGCAACTTTTTCTTTATTTATTTTTTTCTTCATAAAAAACTCCTTCTGTTTTTCTTTTCAATAGAATTATCTCATAAAAAAATAATAATGTCAATACCCTTTTTAGGTTTTTTATTTGCAAAATTGGTTTTTTGGTGCTAATATATCTTTGCTTTTATAAAATAAAATTATTGGAGAACTTATGAAATTAGGAATTGTAGGACTTCCGAATGTAGGAAAAAGTACATTATTTAATGCAATAACAAAAGCTGGGGCAGAGTGCGCAAATTATCCATTTTGCACAATAGAGCCAAATGTAGGCATTGTTGCAGTGCCGGATGAAAGATTAAATAAACTGGCAAACCTATATAATAGTCAAAAGGTTACACCAGCAGTTATTGAATTTGTTGATATTGCAGGTATTGTTAAGGGCGCAAGCAAAGGTGAAGGACTTGGTAATAAGTTTTTAAGCCATATAAGGGAAGTTGATGCCATTGTGCACGTTGTGCGTTGTTTTGATGACCAGAAAATTGTTCACGTTGAAAGTAGGGTTGACCCTATTGATGACATTGAAACAATTAACACGGAACTGCAACTTGCAGACTTAGAAACTGCGCAAAAACGATATGAAAAAGCATCAAAACTTGCAAAAAACGGTGGTGCAAGTAAAGAACAAAAGGAAGAAGCAAGGCTTTTAGAACTTTGCATTTCTCAACTCGAAAAAGGTTTACCGGTTAGAACTTTAAATTTTAATGAAGAAGAAAAGAAGATTGTAAGTGGTTTCTTTTTGCTTACGGATAAGCCAGTTTTGTATTGCGCAAATATTAGCGAAAACGAAATTGGTCAGCCAGACAACAAATATGTTGAACTTGTTAAAAAAAGAGCGAGTGAAGAAAATGCAGAGGTTATTGTTCTGTGTGCTAAAATAGAAGAGGAAATTTCACAACTTGCTGATGATGAAAAAGAGATTTTTTATGCAGATTTGGGAATAACTGAAAGCGGACTTGATATACTTGTTAAAGCAAGTTATAAATTGCTTGGATTAATTAGTTTTTTAACTGCTGGTGAAAAGGAAACAAGGGCTTGGACAATTAAAAATGGCACAAAAGCCCCTGGTGCTGCCGGTAAAATTCATACAGATTTTGAAAAAGGATTTATTAAAGCCGAAGTTGCAAATTATGAAGATATTTTAAATTTAGGTGGCTATGTTAAAGCAAAAGAGACTGGTAAAGTTCGTATGGAAGGCAAGGAATATGTAATGAAAGACGGCGATGTTGTACTATTTAGGTTTAATGTTTAAAAGTTGGTTTAGCCAACTTTTTTCATGCAAAAAACAGACAGTAAATTTTATTTTATGATATATACAAACAAAACTTAGTGGTGGTATTTTATATATATTATATATAAATTGTTAAAATCGTTTGATAAAAAGGGAATATAGTGTTAAAATAAAAATGAATTATATACAATAAATAACAAAATTTGCATGTGTTAAATTGGAGAAAAATATGAAAAAACTAAAATTTTTTATGTTATCTATATTGGTTATATTTGGTGTAGCAGTTTTTTCTGCCTGCAAAAAGGAAGAAATAAAGGTTGAATCAGTTGACGTTTCAGATACTAATGTTTCTTTAAGAACAGGCGAAAGGGTTGAACTTGACGTTGTAATAACTCCTGCTGAAGCCACCAACAAACAATTTAAAATTATTGGTGATTATGCAGATGTTGTCACAATTCAAGCCGATTGTTCAAATATGAAAATTATTTTGTTGGCAAATAATGAAATTATTCCTGGTAAAGAAAATGCCACTATTGCTGTTAGAACAGAGGATGGCAGTCACGATAAAATTATTTCAATATCATTAACAAATGAAGAAAATGTGGCTATTCCACAAAATTTAAGTTTTAATGGCCAATATTTAAGTTGGGATGAGGTTGACAGAGCAGTTAAATACACATTGTTAATTAATGGTGAAGAGAAAATGCCATCAGACCACAGATATCTTTTAGACTTAAATCAATATGCTAATCAAAATGTTTCTGTTCAAGTAAAGGCTCGTGGTAAGTCAAGAAATTTGGATAGTGAATACAGTGAAGCAATAAATTTCTTTGTTTTTCCCAAACCTCTTAATGTTCAGTTAACAGTTCAGCCTTCAACAGGTGCAAATCCTGAAAGAAAAATTTTGTTTTGGGATGCTGTAGATGGTGCGGATAGTTATTCCGTTTTAATAAATAATAAATTGGTGGATTCCAACACTAATTCATTGGACATTACAAGTTACGTGGCGGATCCAGTTCAATATGCCATTAAGGTAAGGGCAAATTCCATTGTTGTGCAAAACAAATATAATTCTGCTTATACTGATGCGTTAAATGTTGAAAGTTTATCTTCACCAGACAATTTAACAATTTCTAATGGAGTTTTAAGGTGGAATACTGTAACAAGTGCCAATGTTAAATATGCCGTTTGGTATACATATGCAAAAAATGGTGTGTTAGATGAAAAAGTTTACACCACCACAAATACATATTGGACTTTGCCTTTTGATATTGATGTTGGTGAGTATTCTGCAAGAGTGGGTGCTATTGGAGATGGTGTTAACACACTTTCAAGTGAATATGGTGAGGTTATTAAATTTACAAAGCTTGATAGTGTTAAAAATATTAGGATTGAAGACGGTTCAATTGTATGGAATAAAGTTGAAAAAGCCAATTCCTACATAGTTTATTATAAAAATATTACAGATGAGTCAGGACAAGTTATTACTGATGAAAGAGTGGTGCAACTTTCGGATGCTGATAAAATTGCTTACATAATTCCAGACGAATTGGGTGCTGGAGAATTTAGAATTAATGTTCAAGCAGTTGGGCAAGAAGACAAAATTCCAAGCAATTTAATGGAAAATGACTTTGTGGCTTTTAAACTTGCTAAGCCAACGGGAATTCAAGTTTTAAGAGATGAAAATAACAAAAGCGTTATTATTTGGAAAAGAGTAAATAATGCTAGCGGTTACCAAGTTAAAGTTGAAAGACCAGATGACACTGAATATACAAATATATTTAATATTGCACAAAGCAATGATGAATTTATTGTGGCAAATAATATTCCAAATATGTTTGAGTCTGGAAATTACATAATTACCATAACTGCACTAGGTGGCAAAATTGGAAACATTACTTATTTAAGTTCAAATAAGAGTGACAGAATAGAGATAAGCAAACTCCTATCTCCAAATTTATTAACAACAAGGCTTAAAGATGGCGTTTTGGCTTGGGATAGAGTGGCAAATGCTGGTTCATATTCAGTACTTGTTAAAAGCGCTGGAAACGATGATGTGTTACACACTGTCACCACAACAAATATAGACCTTAATTCAGTTGATTATCATGTTGACAGTGGCGTATATCAAATTTACGTAAAAGCCAATGCAACAAACAATCAAAACTTTTTAGATAGTGAATACTGTCAATACATTGTTATTAACAAACTTTCAACAAAATCAGTTGTAGTAAAAAATGGTACTGTTCAAAATTTGGAAGTTGACGAGGAGGAAAACTATCAATATAAGTACAAAATTGTTGATGAAAAAGGCCGTAAATCTTCAGTAAGCGATGTGCAAGATTATATTGACAACACTATTGCAAGTGGTATTAAAGCGTCAATTCAAGTTGTGGCGATTCCAAAGTATACTGAAATAACGCAAGATGAACAAAAAGTTTATTATGTAAAAAGCGATATTTCAAGTGCAATTTATGTAAGAAAACTTCCTACAATAAAAGATCTGGCAATTGCTGATGGATTTTTACACTTTGGTGCTGATTATATTGATTTATACGGATACGAGTTTATAATTTATGTAAATTCAGCGGACGATACTCAAACAGTAAATTTGGGCACGGACAGGGTTTATGACTTTAATAATATTATGGCCGGAAATTACACTGTTAAGGCTCGTGCAATGTCAATTGAGGCAGATGATGAAACAGTTCATGACGAAAATCATCCATACAATTTAAACAGCCAAATATCTACTGAATATTCATTTAAAAAATTGGCAACACCTGAAAATTTTACAATTTCATCTTTTGCTGATAACCAAACTTATCTATATCAAGCATTATCATCAGCTAATGACTATGTAGTAAAAAGTAGTGGCGCACTTGTTTGGAATAGGGTTAATGATGCAATTAATTATGAGCTAAAATTCAATGATGACATTGGCTCATTATACACAAGCAATACTTATCACACTTTGCAAAATACAAGTATACTTGCTGGCAGTGGAAAATCCGTTAGAATTAAAGCGCACGGAAACGGAACAAACATTATTTCAAGTGATTATAGTACAAAAACAATCACGTTTACGAAATTATGCGCTCCTGATATAATTAGTTTGTCAGTCGATGAACAAGGCAAAAAAATTGTTAATTGGGCATACAGTGATAGTAGCAAAAATCCAAACGAGGGTTTTAGTTTGTTATCATTAAAGAATAATGATTGCACATTGGCAATGTTCATTTTTGTTGAAAAAGTGGGTTCTAATATTGTTTACTATCCAGCAACAACGGGTTTAAGTTCAATAACTTCAAATAAATGCGAATTACCTGAAGGTTTAAGCGGAAATTCAACTCTTAGACTTTTAGCTGTTCCATTTAATACATGCATTACCAATTTATCACCTACAGATATAACTAGTTCTGCAATAGCAAAGGTGACAGATTCTGCTTTGCAAATTGTTAGTGATTATTCACCAGAACTTAGTTTGGAACGTTTACAAAAACCACTTAATTTAAAACTGGAAAATCAAAATCCGGAGGATTTAGAAACATCCAAAAACATTTTAAGTTGGTCTAAATTGGATTATGAGGAAGGAATTTTAGACGAGTACAGAATAACAATCAATGCGGCAAAAACGAATTCTGAGGAAGAGAAAAAATATGTGTTCAGCATAAGTACTCATAACACTAGTTTCCCTACAATAATTGTTGATGATCTTTCAAAAGCAAGCAATTGCCAATGGGAGTTTAACAAAACAAATTTTGAAAGTTTATTCGGCGAAGGAGCATATGTTCCAAATGTGTACTCAGTTTCAATACAAGCCATAAGTCAAATGGGCGCAAAATATAACGTGGGGGACAGAGTTGTTTATTATATAGATAGTTTCAAGTCAACTGCGGTTGTAATTGAAGTGTTAGCAACCCCAGATATCAGTGTTATTAAAGGAACTGTTTCTTGGGAAAAAATACAAAACGCAAATAGTTATGGATTAACTTTAATTCTTCCAGATCACACAAAAAAATATTTGATAGTTAAAAAGGAAGACACAACAATATCTTTGCAATCAGATGAACTCAACAGTTATCCTGCAGGTGAATATTTTATGGATATTGTTGCGCTTGGAAACGGAAAATCAACAATTAGCAGTGAAAGCAGAAATCAAGTTGATTATAGAAGACTTGTTAAACTTGAAAAAGTTGAAGATTTGCAAATTGCAAATGGAATAATTACATATTCAAATCACTCAATAGTGGATAGTGCCGAGGGCGAAAATTGTATATTTACTTTATCAATTCGTTCTTCAAGAACTAATGCAAAGCCGGTTGAAGAGGCAAATGAAAAACTCCACAGTTTTGAACTCGCAGATGAAAATAAATACCCTGGCGCTTTAACTTACAATGTTGCCGTTAGGGCAAGTGGTGATAATAGGCTATATATTAATTCAGACTTTACTGAAGAAATTAGTGGATATAAATTTGCAACACCATCAGGCATGAAAGTTGTTGATGGAAAGTTAACATGGACAAGAGTAAGTGGAATAACCAAGTACTTAATTAACGTTTCAGGTGGTGAACACGATTTCAATTCAACAGAAATTACAAACTCATACAAATTTGATGGTATAGAGGGTGGAACATATAGAGTTGAAATTAAAGCAATTGGTGACAACTTAAGTTTTAATTCAAGTGTTGCTGTAATGAATAACGTTGAAAAACTTGCTGGAATTGAAGATTTTGAACTATATACTGGTTATTTGAAATGGAAGTTTGCTTCAGGCTCAAATTATAAATTGGTAATTGATGGCACAAGAGAAATAATTATTAGTAATAGTGATGCCGAAATTATTAATATTTTGGGTGAGAACTATGTTAAATACAAGTTGTCAGACATTCAACTTGATGGAAGTGAGCACACAGTATATGTTTACAACTATGGCGGAAATACAAAAATTTCAAGTTTAGCCACAGAAGTAATAAAAATTAAAAAGCTCAGTTCTCCAACAGGTTTAACGGTAGACAAGGAAACATTTAAGTTTAAAACAGTTGATAATGCTGAAAATTACGCAGTAAGAGTAGAACTTGCAATTTCAGAAACTGCAACAAAAGAATACGTCTATATTCCAGATAGTGTTGACGTTTATGGCGTTGACGCAACTGACAGTACTTATCGCACAATTGAGTTTTCAGCATTAAGGTTAAGTGTTCTTGAAGGACTAGGTTTAAGTACAGACACACCTATAAAAAGTTATACAATTTCTGTTTATGCAATAGGAAACTCAGTAGCATCTTTAAATGATTTTGATACTTACTTTATATCTTCTAATGACAGCACAAGTTTAAAAATTGAACAACCTGGTGCAACAAAACTTTATTTTGAAACCGGAACTGGTTTGGTTCAAAAAGCATCTGACGGCACCTTCTACGGAAAAATTGTTTGGAATAGGGTTGATGATGCTGATTATTACAAAGTTTATGTAAGCGCATCTATGGATGCTCATAAAGTATTATTTGGTTTTAGCCTAAATCAGCCAATTGAAGATATTAACTCTGATTACTATAACTATGCTTGCTATATAATTCCAGATAAAGAAAGAACATACGCAAACATAATTTATTGTGATAGTAGTTATAGTTTTGTTGTTGTGGCATGCAAAAATAAAAATGGATTTGATAGTATAGGTTCAAATAAATTAACAAACTTAGACTATTCAATTTATAATGCTAGTCAAGATGGTTTAACAGAGCAAACAGCATATCAAATTGCCAACGAAACAGAGTTTGGTTATATTAAGTACAATTTGGAAGCACACTATAAATTAACAGCCGACATTGCGTTTGAAAGGGTGCCTGAAACAATAGGATTAAATATTCCATTTACTGGTGTATTTGATGGAGATAACTACACTTTGCAAGGCAAAAGTGGAGACAGCGCTGTCAACCTAAATATTGACACAGACTCATTTGATGGATTGTTTGGTGTGATCGGTGAAAGTGGTATTGTTAAAAACATAGTGTTTAATGCAGACATTTATTCAAACAAAATAACCAACAATGTAATTAACATTGCATACATTGCAAGGGAAAACAAGGGTACAATTTACAATGTCAAAACAACTGGTGAAATTGGAACAGTTTACAATTCTGATACTTATATGATTTGTGCATCCGGCATTGCAATATATAACTACGGAACGATTGATTATTGCTTAAGTACTGCATCAATTTCTGCAAAAAACGAAAGAAAAGATGTTTATGCAGCCGGCATTGCTGTTTATAACTATGGCACAATTTCAAAAAGTGGATTTAAAGGTGATGCAACAGGCCAAATTGTAGGTGGTATTGCGGGACAGAATTACGGAATAATTACACAGTGTTATTATGAGGCCGATACAGAAGGCAAAGGCATACTTTCAAAAAATAATGGTGTAATTGATAATTTTGCTGGCGGAATTGCTGCCTACATGCAAGGCGAAAACAGTTTAATTGAATATTGCTACTCTTATGGGAAAATTACGAGCACAACTAATTCATCAAAATCTGCTTATGCTGGCGGACTTGTTGGATACTTAAAGAGTGGTACACTCAAAAACTCATATGCTATTGGTTGTAAGAACAATCAACTAATTATTGATGCAACGGGTCTAGAACTGGATACAGCACATTCTGGAGTAGTTGTTGGTGCAACAGAGGTTAGAAATAATTATGGCGCAAAAGTTGTTTATGTAAAATTAAGCACTCAAAAAGTTTCAGGCAGTGGCACATTAAACAATACTGAGGAAGCATCTGTAAATAATTTAAGTAATGCATTAAGAAGTTTGAATAGTATTTTTGATACGAACAGTACTTATCCAAAACTAAAAAATGCTAAGAAAAATTAAGGCAGATTAATGGGAGGATTTATGTCAAAAGAGAGAAATTTTGTAAAACTTTTATTATCAAAAGGCTTGCTTGCCCTATTGTTTGCTTTAATTATAATGGTTGGGGTAGGATATTTATGTGGCTATAAGGCAATTCTGGTTAACGGCGGAAGTGCCGAGCCACATTTACACTACCAAAGTTTAATTGTCACTTACAGGTGCAAACAAACAGATTTAAAAGTTGGAGATTTTGTCACCTTTACAAACACGGGCAAAAGTTATGTAACCCACCAAATAGTTGAAATCGATTATAAAAACGACAAAATTGTTTGCAAAGGTTGGGAATACAATAGTGCAACTGGACAGTATCAACTTCAATCGGATTCACAAGAAATAAAATATTCCAATGTTGTTGGAAAAGTAATTTATTCAAATTACTTAGTTGGTAAAACAATTTTTACAATCAAGAATAATGTAATTATTTTGTTTGGTATAGTTGCCCTATTTGTGCTATTATTAGTTTTGAGGGATGAACTTAGTATAGATCCAAAATTTCAATAAGGAGAGATTATGATTCAGCACAGAGTAAAACATTTAACGACTGGATTTGTTTTGTTTTTCTTAGCAACAATTTTAATAATTGTAGCGTTTTTTGGGTTCTCCCGTGCATGGTTTACTAATAAAAAAGAGTCTAAAATAACCGGCAATGTTCCAACACTGGGTGTACAAGTTGCTTCTTCTCAAATTACGCCTGTTAATAATAATTTCACTTTTACAAGCGCACAAATTGGCTCATTTCAACCAATACAACCAATAATAACACTGACTTCAACATCATCAATTTCAGTCTATGTCAGGGTGAGAATTACGGCGAATTGGGAAAAGCCTAATAATGAAATAGATAATGACTATGAATCAGTTTTTGATGTTCTAGATTTTACATTGGGTAGTGATTGGATTGCTGATGGTGACCTTAACAATGAAGCAAAGGTGCAAGATATAACACCACTATCAGATGAATCTGCTGCAGATGCCATTAGTGGTGGTTTTATCTATTACAGAGGTGATGCCCCAGTTAATAAAATAATCAAGGAACTAACTAATAATTCGTCATCAGCATCTGTTTTGATTCAAAACATAACAGTCAAGTCTGGAAAAACCATGCCTGCAAATTTGGTTTTAAACATATTTGCAGAAGTTGAGCAACCAAATAAATTTGGCCTTAAAGCATTTGGGTTTAACTATTAAAATTGAGTAGTTATGTAAAATAAAAATAGGAGGTAAAATATGGATGATATAAGTTTGGCAAGTATTAAGCGTAAAAAAATAATAAACAGAATTGTGTTTATTGTTTTATGTGTTCTCATAGCCTTTTTGCTTACCTTTAATATTATTTTAGTCACAAATGCATATTTTACTAATACAGGATATTCTAATTCTTCGGTTATTACAACTGGAAATGTTGCAATAAACTATGTTGTAATGAATGGTGAGGGTGATATTATTAGTACACCTATTCAGTTGCAAGATAGTGCATTAATTCCTGGTGATCCAATTGATTACGATATTGCAGTAAGCAATGCCGGTAATAACAGTTGTTATATTAGAATGAAACTTAAATTTTATGTTAAAGTTAATGGAGAATTTGAGGAAATACCTATTGTTGTTATGAATTCTAGGGATGGTGCACAACATATTTTTGAAAGAACAGAAACAGTTGGCAATAAACAAATAAAATATTTGTATTATGATTCCTCAGTTCCAACATCTGGTAGCAATACTGCAACTTTTCCAATAACATTTGTAATTTCGGAGAGTGAGGGTGTTGAGCTAATCAACTACACAGGCAGTCAGTATAAAATAACGGTTGTAATTGAAGCAATACAATCTACTGGTGTTACATTAAGTAGCGATACAATAAATACAAGTAGTGGTTGGACAGATTCTGAAACTCATGATAGAATAACAATATTTGATTAAAAAAGTGGAGTTTTCCACTTTTTTTATTGTACAAAAAAACCATAACAGAAGTTATGGTTAATTTTTAATAAAGCTGTGCAATCTTTTTTGAGAACCAAGCACTAGTGATCTAATTTAATTATTGCTCCATCAAAGCACCCTTATGGCACACAAAAGTGTCTGTTTAATGCTGCTTCCTTCCGGACCTGACATGATTCGCAGTCTTCTGTTGCACAAGACCCTGATTTCAACACAATAACCAAACTCTCTGCTGATCCTTGAATTCCCGAGAAAGATATTCTGCCTTGCTATAGCGGATTGCAAGTTCAGGGCACCGCTAACTCCCCACATAGCACAGCAATAATATATTATAATATTTTTTTGCATTTTTCAAGTAAATTTGAAAAATAAAATATATTTATTTTAAAATTCAACATTTAACTACATAAAATGCCGATTGTTAATAAAAAACTTATTTTTAATCGTTATTTTTACATATTTAAAAAGTTCGACAAAATATCGAACTTCTAAGTAGTTTATTATTTATTAAACTTATATTCAATAACATATACTTTTTTGGTGACATCCGTAACTTTAACATTGTCACTTATCTCATAGCCTAAAACACAATAAACCTCATCATCATTAGCAAGCAATGGTATTCCGTCTCTAACAGAATTTGGTATTTTTATATCAATCATGTAATCTTTTAATTTTTTTTCGCCACCAGCAAATTTTTTAAACACATCGCCATTTTGTCTTGATCTCCACTTTGCATCTTTTGGTAACTTGTCAGCATCAAGAAAATGGCAATTTTTCTGCTTTAAATCCCATTTTGACGTTTTTTTAATTTTAATCGTTAAGTTTTCAAAATTTGTTTTGCCCAGTTTAAAATCTTTTGACATGAATTGCATTTTTGGTTTTGGTACGTATAAAACAAGTTCGTCATAATCTAAACTTGCTTTAATTTTGTTTGGCAAATTAATTTTTGACCCGTTTTCACCATGCAAAGCCAAATCTTTTAAAATGTTTAAGTGCCTTTTTTCAATGTCTTTGGAAAGACCCAAATTTTTAAATGCATACATTAAAATTCTGTTTTGAACAGAATCTGGGCTAACAAATTTATAAAGAGGTATTCTTGCTGTTTTGTTTTCAAAAAAAATGTCATCAAAATTTATAGATTGATTTATATAGTCATTATCTATTTTGCAAATTTTTGCAAAGTTCAAAATGTTAGAATCTACATTTTTCCATTTGCTTCTAAGTTCCGGCAAAATAACATTTCTTAAAAAGTTTCTAGAGTAATCTGTGTTTAAATTAGTTTCATCTTCAACATGTGGAAGATTATTTTCATTCGCATATTGTAAAATTTCAATTTTGCTTGTGTTTAAAAACGGTCTAACGTAAACGCCTTGTACGGCATCCATACCACTTGCGCCATTAAGACCTGATCCTCTAAAAATATTTAAAAGAACTGTTTCAACTTGGTCGCTTTGGTGGTGGGCAATTGCAATTTTATTGGCAAGACCTTTTTGCACCAAACTTTCAAAAACTTTATATCTTGCAACTCTTGCTGCTTCTTCAAGCCCCAACTTTTTTTTACTTGCAAGTTTTGGAACATCAACTTTAAATTTATAGAAAGGAATTTTTAATTCTTTACAAAAACCAGCAACAAATTTGCTATCGTCAGCGCTTGTTTTTCTAATTTGATGGTCAACATTAACAGCCCAAATTTCAATATTGAATTCTTCTTTAACAGAGTTTAAAAAATGTAGCAAACAAATGCTGTCAATTCCGCCACTAACAGCAACAGCAACTTTTTCTCCGCTTTTAAACATATTTTGATTATTTATGGTTTTTTTTGCGCTCTCCATATTAGTTATTATATATTTTTATTTAGAACTTTTCAATTAAAACTATGAAATATAACAAAAAATATTGTCTTTTTATGTCGAATTAAATAGTTATTTTGCCAAATTAACATATATTTTGTGTTTATTTACTGCAAAACACAATGTTCTATAAGCGCCGCCCCAGTTATGTTCTACATAAAAAATTATATCTATAAATAGCGTTTGTGTTAATGGTAATTTAACCACTTCAACATTGAATACAATGTTAAATAACAAAAGCGAATATTGTTCTGTTAGAACTTTACAAAAAGTTTGTCAAGGTTTAGGAATTACGCTTTTTGATTTTTTTAATGATGAGGCTTTTAAAAATCTTGATATTGAGGACTAATATTTATTTGTTTATTAAAGGACAATATTGTATAATATAAATATGAGCAAAAAAGAAGAATTTATTGAAATTTATAATAAGTACATTAAAAGAGAGGGCGCTGAAAAGTTACTTGCTTGGCTTGAAAGTACTGATTTTTTTACATGTCCTGCAAGCACAAGGTTTCATAGCAATTTTGAAGGCGGGCTTGTTTCACACTGTGTTAATGTTTATAATAGGCTTGTTAGTCTTGTAAAAAACGAGTATGGCGAGAACTATCAAAGTGTTGTTAGCGATGAAAGTTTGGCTATTATGGGTCTGCTTCACGATGTTTGCAAAGTTAACACTTATGTGACTGAATACAGAAATGTTAAGGTTGATGGCGAGTGGACGAAACAACCTTATTTTGCAGTGCAGGATGAACTTCCTTATGGTCACGGTGAAAAAAGCGTTTATATGCTTTGTGGTTTTATTAAATTAACTAGGGAAGAAGCAATGGCAATAAACTGGCATATGAGCGGGTTTGATATGCGTGTTAAGGGCGGAAGTTATGGAATTAGTGACGCTTACTACCAATTTCCTGTTGCAGTACTTCTTGCAATGGCCGACATGATGGCATCATACCTAGACGAAAAAATTATAAAATAAACGATTTACTATGCACATTATTATATTGATATATTATATATAAAGATATATTATATAAGTAATAGGAGAAACTAATAAAAGTGAAAAAAATAATTTTTGTTGATTTTGATGATACAATTTGTTTGCATAATGTGCACATTGACATTGACGATAGAATGTTTTTAAATTCCAATGAAGCAAGTGAAAAATTTTATTCAAAAAGCGAGTTAAATCAACCTTTATATAAATATTTGGTTAATGAAAATAATAATGGAGCAAAAATTATATTACTTACATCAGCATGTTCAAAAATGCTAGATGTAAAAAAATATTGGTTAAAAACAAATTGTCCGTTAATTGAATTTGATGATTATATTTCGGCAAGTATTGATATAAACAAAACACAAATAATGCTTAGTTATGCAAAACACAATAAAATAGATGTTTCTAACATTATTTTAATTGACGATAGTTGCACGGAAAGAAGAACGGCAGAAGAAGGTGGAATTTTTACATACAATCCACAACTAATAATGAATAAGTAAATAAAGGAGTACAATATGAATATTTGGCATGATATAGATGAAAAAAGAATAACGCCGGATGAGTTTGTTGCAGTTATTGAAATTGCAAAAGGCTCAAAAAAGAAATACGAACTTGATAAAGAAACAGGATTAATTAAACTTGATAGAATTTTACACACAAGCACAATGTATCCAGCAAACTATGGTTTTATTCCAAAAACACTTAGTGGCGATGGTGACCCTTTGGATGTTTTAGTGCTTTCAAGCGAGGCACTTGACCCACTTGTTTTAGTAAAATGCTATCCAGTTGGTATGATGATTATGCTTGATGATGGACATAAGGATGAAAAAATTATTGCAATACCTTGCAATGACCCGCTTTATAATGAATATAAAGCCTTAAACAGCCTGCCAAGACATATTGCAGATGAAATGATAAATTTTTTTAGAGTTTATAAGGATGCTAGTGAAGGTGTGACGGAAGTTGAAGGTTTGCCATTAGATGCCGAGGATGCAAAACTTGTTATTGCTGAGGCAAAACAAAATTATCGAAACAAATTCAACTAAAAGGTGCAATTTGCATCTTTTTTTTGTGCAACAAGTTAATAATTATAAAATTAAAACACTTTAATATTGATAAATTTTGATATTGACAATTAAGTAATCATGTTATATAATTTTAGTATGGAAGTAGAGAACGAAAAAATGACCGATGCAATAAAAGTTGCGCAACAGGCTTTAATTAAAAATACCGCGGACTTAAGTGATGATTTAAGGGCTAAAGTTTATTCCAAATTTCAAAGCGTAAAATACAGGTTCTTAAATATTAAAGAGTTTAGAGTGCTTTCTGGCACAGATGGTTCTTTTGGATTTTTTTCTCCAAATGATAATACAATATACTTTTTGAATGATGAGAGTGAGAATAATGTTGCTAAAGTTGGCATTTTGCACGAAATGCTACATGCGGTTACAACTTGTGATTATGATAATGTGAATATAGCCAACAATAAATCCGGCTTTAAGTGCATAGAAACTGATACACAAGGAAAAGTGGGAGTTATTTCGGCTTATGGCAGAGGGATCAATGAAGGTGCAACGCAGTTTTTTGCGGAACAATTTTTGAATAGTACTGGCACGGATATCTACCCTTTTGAAATTCATATATTAAAAATTTTATGTGAAGAGTGTGGATATCAAGAAATTAAAAATGCATACTTTACAGGTTCAATTGAAGAACTTAAAAAAGTAATAAGAAACGGATATAAATTAAAAGATGATTATTTAATTGATAATTTAATTATCTATATGGATATTTTTGGGGTTATATACGGTAAAGAAACAGAATACTTTAAAAGTTTTTTATTGATAAAAAATTGTTATGCAACACTTTTGCAAATGAAACTTAATAAAATGATGGTGGCAACTAATTACATTGCCCCGCAAAAAGAATTAGCAAAAAACTTTAACGTACTAAAATATTTAACCCAAAATTTAAACCCTTTGTTTGCAGAATTTTTTGTAGCATTTTTGGAAGATGTTGAATTAAATAAAACTGCTTTTTTAAGTAGTGGCACTATAAAGCATATGGATATAAAATCTGCAAGGCAGGCAAGTGCACGTTTTGCAAATGCAGTTGCAAATATAAATGTGGAGTATCTAGAGGAAAATTATGTTTATTTCAAGCAACATGCTTTAGATATTTTAAAACAATTATGTACAGAAAATATTTATGGTAAAAAAGATGAAAAAACCGGGCAGGCCATGAGGATTTCAAATACAAAACTTATATATTTATTCTTAGGCTTTTTGCATAATCAAAATGATAAAATTGATTTATCCAGTTATAGCGAAAGTGAAAAATATGAATTTATATCTTTAGCACTATTTAACAGATATCAAAACTCCCAGAAGGAAATAAAAAGTGGAAATATTAAAAAAATGTATGAGCATTTTTATCCTAAAGACCTAGTTAATTTTGTAAATAGTGGTTATTATGAGTGTGATACATTTTTTGACGAAAAAGCAATGGAGTATATAATGCCAGAAATTAAACAAGTTCATCCAAGGCTTTTTCAGGTAAAGGAATTTGCGTTAGCATATAAGGCAGTTAAACAAAAGCAAAACGAATTAGAAAAGAAATTTTAAAAGGTGTTTTGAAGTAAAACTTAGTTTTATTTCATTGCACTTTTT
>DMLH01000073.1:23308-25625 GCA_003453435.1 Clostridiales bacterium
TTTTTGATTTGTGTATTGACAACTTATCAATTTTTTTATATTATATAAGTATGAAGCTATCACAAGAACAAGAAAGCGTTATCAAAAAATTACAAAAAATAATTTTAGCAAATATTGTTAACTGTGCTGATGATGTTAGACAAAACGCCATTAAACAATTTAAAAATGTGAAATTTGAAGTTGTAAGCGAATTTGATTTAATGGAAATGGGCGAGAGCCCAACAGCTGCAGCGTTTTTTGATGAAGGTAAAAATTGTATAATTATCAATTCAATGGTTTTAAATAGCCCACATTACGAACACATATTACTTCATGAAATGTTTCATGCTTACTCATTTAATGGCAATAAAACAGGGTTTTATTTTGTGGATAATGTTCATTACAAAAAAAATTTTTCCGGCAGAGATCATAGTTGTATCATAAAAACAAAAATGTTTGAAATGTTAAATGAAAGTGCAACCGAGTTTTATGCAACAATGTTTTCAGATAAAAAGATGATATCCTATGTTTATTTCCTTCCAATTTATAATAATTTGAGTGAAGTGTGTGGTTTTGATAAACTCGCTAGTTTATATTTTTCAAACAATGCCATTAAAATGCTAAATTTGGTTAAAACCAGTTTTAAATTAAAAGACAATTATTTAGTTAAAAAACTCTTTATGCAAATGGATCAAGCGTTCAATGTAAAAACTGGTGAAACAAGCAAATTGCTTCTTGTGGATATGTACAAAACCCTAATTGATATGCATATTAACAAACTTAATGCTGAAAATAAAAAAATATTAACAAGTACCCAACTTGCTGGTTTGATGGATATTAATAAAATAGTAGAATCTAAAGGCTTAACAAAATATGAATATGTTGAGAATTTTGACGAACTTAGAAATAGTCTCAAAAATTATGTTGAGAATTATACGGTAAAAACTTATATAAACAACATGGACGAAATTAAAAACAAAGTGGATAATTTCTTGTGCGACAGACTACTAGGAAACAAAACCGCCAATTTCATGGAATATAAAGAGTATTTTTCTAAACATCTTTTAGATTGTATTTTGTATCTTGAACAAGACCATGTTTACAAAATGGATACCTACAATTTGCATTCAGATTTATTTGTTAATGAATTTTTAAACTTTATGCATGATGAAAACAAACATATAAATTTATCTAATTTGAATAATAACGAAAAAGAATTATTTATTAAAACCATAATATATGGGAAAAAACACAAAATAGTAAATCCAGAAGAACATTTTTATCAAGACGACCTGCAAAAAACGCTAATAGTGAGGTAAAAAATTATCTAAAAAAAAGGCAAAACTTTAAAAGTTCTTGTCTTTTTTTGTTGTTTATAAAAAAAGTTTTTAAACATTTTTTGATAAATATTAATTGTAAAAAATTAAAAATTGTCAGTAAAATGTATGTGTTTAAAAGGTCCCGAAATTACTAGTAAAAAAAACCTAAAAAAAAATAAAAAAAATTTAAAAAAAACTGTTGACATTCAATTCTCATTGTGCTAAACTAACAAGGCTGTCAAATTTGGGCAGGTCCTAAATTTTTCGGCAAGCACATTGACAACTGCATAATTTATAATAGAGAACGATATCAAATATCAATACAATTAGTGTAAATAAGTATCATTCATATTGTTGAAAGGCAAAACAAGTTTTTGCTGTTTCAAGCGAATCAATTTACGCTGAGTTAAGAAATTAACAAAGTAAAAAGAAAATCGACGTATACGATCAAGCTATAAAGAGCGTATGGTGAATGCCTTGGCACTAGACACCGAAGAAAGACGTGGTAAGCTGCGATAAGCTACGGGGAGGCGCAAACAGCCCGTGATCCGTGGATTTCTGAATGGGGAAACCCGCTGGTTCTAATCAATCAGCGTTATTACACGAATACATACTGTAATAAAGGGAACGCAGAGAACTGAAACATCTCATTATCTGTAGGAAAAGAAAGCAACAGCGATTGCCTAAGTAGCGGCGAGCGAACGGGCAACAGGCCAAACCAGAGTTAGAAATAACACTGGGGTTCGGACTTGCAATAAAGTGACTCTATCAAACATAGCCGAAGTTTTTTGGAAAACTAAGCGAAACAGGGTAATAGCCCCGTAGGCGAAATGTTTGTAGGCGCGAGCAAGTATCCAGAGTAGCGCAGGACACGTGGAATCCGGCGTGAAGATAGGGGGACCATCCCCGAAGCCTAAATATGATCTAGTGACCGATAGCGTATAGTACCGTGAGGGAAAGTTGAAAAGAACCCCGGAAGGGGAGTGAAATAGAACCTGAAACCATATGTTTACAAGCTG
>DMLH01000011.1 GCA_003453435.1 Clostridiales bacterium
AATGCAAAAAATGGAAGTGTAATAGCAAAATTTTTAAAGGTTGCAGCACAAACAAGTGAAATATATGCATCAAAAAACATTGATGTTGAGGTTAAAGACGGCTCAACATTTAAGTTAATTACAAGTTCCCAATTAAATTCTGGCAGTGTAAGTGTAAACATGCCACCAAAGATATTTACAAATTGGGATGGCGCATTAACTGAAGGTGGTTGGAGAAATAAAACAACCTTAATAAATACTAATAATGATAGCATTGAAAATGTATTATTGTTAAGAATTACAGGCAATGATAAAATAACTGCTAAATTAGTTGTATAAAAACTAGTACCTTAAATATAACCTACGTAAGCAATTTGTTTATGTAGGTTTTTTGTTGTATTACTGAACATTTTTTTACACTGATTGATGACTAATTATATTTTTTGGCTTCATGTTTAAATAATAGAAAAAAAATAAATTGCATAAAAATTTCATCAAAAATTATTAAATTGTTAATATTATTTGCACATTTTGTCGAATATAGTATAAAATATATATATGACAAATGCAGAAAGATTTTTAAATGCCTACAACAGTATAGACCATAGTTTAAGAAACCAATATAATTTTAAAAGAGCTATGGCTTTTACAGACATGATTAGGCGTTGCGTTATTATTAACAGCGTTGTTAGAAAATATGAAGATGATTTAATTGACTACTCTAGGCTTAGAAATGCTATAGTTCATAGTGGCAACGAAAGTGATATTATAGCGGAGCCTCATACAAATGTAGTTGAAAAATTGGAGCATATTGCAAAACTTATTTGCACACCGCCAAGAGCGGTTGATTCAATTTGCAAAAAAGATGTTTTGGTTGTAAATGCAAGAGATACCGTTAAATCTGTTGTTGAAACAATAAGCAAAAGTGGTTATAGTAATTTGCCGGTTTATGAAAATGATAAACTTATTGGCATTGCAAACGGCCAAAGGCTTTTGGATGCAATTGGAAAAGCTATGCTTAACAACAGAAAAATTGATGAATTTTGCAAAACAATAACAATTGGCGAAATTGTTAGTAATCAAATTTCTGATACATATTACGCACTTGCCGATGAAAATATCACTCTTGAGCAAGCGCTTAATACATTTTACAGAAATAGAAAAGTGCTAGTTATTTTAATAACAAAAAATGGCTCAGATTTTGAAAAACCATTAGGCATTGTTAGTGTTGCCGACATTATGGATATAAATAGTATTTTAGAAAATTATTAGTTTATAAATTATACAAAACTTAATTAGGGAGTTTTTATGCAAGTTATATACGAGGATAATCATGTTTTGGTAGTTATTAAACCTCAAAACATACCAAGTCAAAAAGATAGTTCAAATGACCAAGATATGCAGTCAATGTGTAAGGAGTATTTAAAAGAAAAGTATAATAAACCCGGTGAAGCATATTGTGGCCTTGTGCATAGGCTAGACAGACCGACTGGCGGACTTATGGTATTTGCTAAAACAAGCAAGTGTGCTGAAAGGCTAAGTGAACAGATAAGGGAGGGGGAACTCCAAAAAGAGTATTTAACCGTTTTGGTTGGTAAACTGAAATTTAAAACAGACTATTTGGTTAATTATTTAAAAAAAGATGAAAAAACCAACACGGTTAAAATTGTGCCACCGCTTGAGGATGGTGCTAAAAAAGCTGAACTAACATACAAAGTTTTGGATGAAACTGATAAACTTTCACTTGTTAAGTGCGAACTAATCACTGGCAGAAGTCACCAAATAAGGGTTCAAATGGCCGGCATCGGCAACCCTGTGTTTGGAGATGTAAGATATGGCGGTGATGTTGCAAAGGGCTGGAATTTGGCGCTTTGGAGCTATAAACTATGTTTTACGCACCCAATAACTAAAAAAACAATGACATTTATATGCTATCCGCCAATTGACGATATGCCTTGGAGATATTTTAACTTTGCAAAAGTTAAGTAATAAATAATTAATAATAATAGTAAAAAAAAGTGAACATTTGTTCACTTTTTTGATTTTTGTTCGTGTTTAAAAACCATTTTATTTGTAAGTTAAATATAACTTTGCATTTATTTATTTCTAAATTTAATCTAATTTTAATTTAAATAAATTATTCTGCTTCTGGAGCTTCTGCTGGAGCTTCCTTTACAGCTTTTTCATAAGCTTCAAGAACTGTTTTGTCAACAAATTCTCTTGTAGGAGTATCAATTGGATGTGCAGTGTCTTTAAACTCACCGTCTGGAGTTTTTCTGCTTGGCATTGCAACAAAGCAACCATTTGCTCCTTCTATAACTCTAATTTCATGAACAACAAATGAACCATCAATTGTTATTGATGCAACAGCTTTTAGTTTGCTGTCTTCCTTTTTAACTAGTCTAACACGAACGTCTGTGATGTTTAACACTGTAAGCACCTACCTTTTTTTATTTGGCAATACTTGCCATATATATATTTTACACATATTTAAAATTTCTAGCAACTAATTTTGCATAATTTACAAATTTTAAATAAAATTTAACTAAATTAATATTTTTGTCATATTATTAATTGTGATTACATATAATTTTGTTAAAAAATTTAAGCATATTCATTTCGTAGGCATTGGTGGTATAAATATGAGTGCGCTTGCAAAATTATGCTTAAATAAAGGCAAAGTTGTTAGTGGTAGCGATAAGGTTAAAACTCATATAACTGAGGAGTTAAAACATTTGGGTGCCACAATTTTTTATAAGCATCAAAAAAAGAATATTTTTGGTGCTGATTTGGTAGTGTATACATGTGCGGTTGGCGAAAACAACATCGAAGTACAAACTGCACGCCAAAATGGTATTTGCACAATAGAAAGGGCATCATTTTTGGGCAAAATAGCAAAAGAATATGAAGAAGTCATTGCTGTTGCAGGCTCTCACGGCAAAACTACCGTTTGTGGTATGATTAGCAAAATTTTCGAAGAATTTAAACAAAAACCAACGCTAATTGTTGGCGGAGAAACCAGCACTGGAAATTTAATTATTGGAGACAAAAAGTTTTTAATTGTTGAGGCTTGTGAATACAAAGAGCATTTTTTAAAAATACCACATACAACCGGGGTTATTCTTAATATAGATTTTGATCATCCAGATTATTTTAAGACTGAAAAAAACTACCAGAAAGCATTTATAAAATTTGCAAAACAAAGTAAAAAAAGAGTTTTTATTGATGAAAAACATAAAATAATTTTTGGAGATAACAATGTAACTTTTGGCATAGGTGGAGATTTTTCTGCACATCACATAGTTTATAAAGAAAATTCTATAATTTTTGATGTTTACAAGAAGAATA
>DMLH01000065.1 GCA_003453435.1 Clostridiales bacterium
CATTAAATTTTGTTCTGTTTTACTTCCTTTAAGTTCCATAAAAATCTCCTTTTTGGTAGTTACATTATATCAAATCTTTTTTAAAACCAAAAATGTTTTTATCTTATTAAACAAGTTTTAATATTTTTTTGTTTGTGATAAAATTAAAATATGGAATATAACAAAAAAGGTTTTAAAAGTGAACTGCTATCACTTGCGGATGATAAATATAGGGAATTTTCGCAAAAACTTGGCATGGGCAGGCTTGAAATATTGGGAATAAAGATACCGGTTCTTAAACAACTTGCAAAAAGTTTAGCAAAAACAAATTGGAAAGATTTTTTTAATGAACAAGAAAATTTTTGTGCTGAAGTTGTTACTCTTAAAGGTATGTGCATTGGGTATGCAAAAATAGAGTTTAACGAGTTTTTATTATACTTAAAAAAGTTTTTTGTGATGGTTGAAAGTTGGGTTGAAACCGACACAACAGTTCCAACATTTAGAATAATTTTAAAGAATAAAGAACTGGTCTGGCAAGAAATTATGTTACATTTATTTTGTGATATAGAATATGAAGCAAGGCTTGCTATCATAATTTTGCTTGACTATTTTTTAACTGATGAGTGGATTGATAATGTTTTGGAAGTTTTACCTAAAATCAACCAAGGCAAATATTATGTTGATATGGCGCTTGCGTGGTTACTTTCTGTTTGTTTTGTAAAATATAGGGAAAAAACTTTAAGTTTATTTGAGAAAAAGAGTTTTTCAAAATTTGTTCAAAATAAAGCGATTCAAAAATGCCGAGAAAGTTTTAGAATAAGCGACGATGACAAGCAATTACTTTTAAATTTTAAGATATCTTAAAAAATTTGACTTTTTTAATATATACTTATATAATTAAATAACTTTAATTATGGAGAGACTTATGAAAAAAGAACAGGCTAATTTAGATTTTATCAAAATGGAACACGATGTTCTTGATTTTTGGAACAATGAAAAGTGTTTTGAAAAACTTGTAGAAAAGAATAAAAATGGAAAAAGATATAGGTTTTTAGATGGCCCTATGACGGCAAACAATGCAATGGGCATTCATCACGCTTGGGGTAGAACTTTAAAGGATACTTTTATAAAATATCACGCAATGAAGGGTGAAAGTTGTCAATATCAAAATGGTTTTGATGCACAAGGCCTTTGGGTTGAAGTTGAAGTTGAAAAAGAACTTGGATTTAAAAATAAAAAAGATATTGAGGAGCACGGACTTGATAACTTTACCATTGCTTGTATGGATAGGGTAAAAAAATATAGTGGCATAATTACAGAGCAAAGTAAACGTCTTGGTCAGTGGATGGATTGGGATAATAGTTACTATACAAATACAGATGAAAACATTACAAGCATTTGGTACTTTTTAAAGAAGTGTCACGATATGGGACTTTTAGAGGAAAAGTATAGGGTTATGAATTGGTGCCCAAGGTGTGGCACAAGTTTAAGTGAACATGAAATGACAGATAGTTACCATGATGTTGAGTGTGAAGCAGTATTTTGTAAGTTACCACTTGCTGGTGAAAACGCAAAAATGCTTGTTTGGACAACAACTCCTTGGACGCTTACAAGCAATGTTGCACTTGCTGTTAACCCAGAACTTACTTATTGCTATTGTAAAGTTAAAAGTGACTCTGATGCCCTTATTCTTTGCAAAGATGCAATTAAATGTTTAGGTGATGACCTTGTTGAAATTCTAAAAGAAGTTAAAGGTTCTGACCTTGTTGGTAAAACTTATGAAACAATGCTTCCATATTTGGAGCCACAAAAATTTGAACATAAAGTTGTTGCATGGAATTTGGTTGACGCAACAGAGGGAGTTGGTGTTGTTCATATTGCACCAGGTTGTGGAGAAAGCGACTTTGAACTTGGCGAAAGTTTAGGCCTTCCAAAAATTAGTCCAATTGATGAGGCCGGTGTTATTACAAGTGAATTTGGTGAATTTGCCGGACACAATACCGAGGAAGTTAAAACTTTTGTTTTTGAAAAACTTAAAGAGCAAAATAAACTTTACAAAACACATAAATATAAACACAGATATGCTTATTGTTGGAGATGTAAAACAGACATTGTTTACAAACTTGTAAGCGGTTGGTATATTAAATCCGAGCCAATTAGGGATAAACTTATAAAAGCCGCCAAAGAGGTTGAGTGGAAGCCAGAGCATGCTGGTAAACGTATGCAAGACTGGCTTACTAATATGGGAGATTGGAACATAAGCCGTAAAAGGTTTTATGGCTTGCCATTACCATTTTACATTTGCCCAAAATGTAAAAAGTTGCACGTAATTGGCAGTAAGGAAGAACTACTTGAAAAAGCAATTGATAAGGAAAAAGTAAAAAATATTCCAAACCTTCACAAACCTTGGATTGACGAAATCAAAATTAAATGTGAGTGCGGGGAAGAGGTTTCTAGAATTCCTGATGTTGGTGATTGTTGGCTAGATGCTGGTATAACACCATTTAGCACAAAAAAGTATTTCACAGATAAAGAGTATTTTAAAAAGAATTTCCCAAGCGAGTGCGTAATTGAAATGATTGAGCAAGTACGACTATGGTTCTACTCACTTTTATTTATGAGTGTTGTGCTTGAAGGCAGAGCGCCTTACGAAAAAGTTATGACTTATGAAAGTGTTGTAAAAGAAGATGGCGGACGTTTTCATAAAAGCGGTTATATGATTAAGTTTGATGAGGCTGCTGAAATAATGGGTGCAGACACAATAAGATACTTGTATGCATCAGCTCCAATTCAAAACAACGTTCGTTTTGGCTATTCACTTGGCGATGATGTTAAACGTAAACTCTTGGGTTTTTGGAATGCTTATGTGTTCTATAATACTTACGCGTCAATTGATAACCCAAAACTCGACGGCTACACTCCAAACGTTAAAGAACTTAACATTACAGATAAATGGCTTCTTGAAAGAACTTCTAGTTTTATTGAATCATCACAAAAAAATTACGATAATTATGAACTTTCACAAATCGTTAAGGATTTTGAACTTTATGTGGATGATTTAACAAATTGGTATATACGTATAAATAGGCGTAGATTTTGGAAAAATAGCGGTGATGATCAACTTAATGCTTATTATTGCTTATACAATGCAATTAAGTCAACATGCCAAGTTATGGCACCAATAATTCCATTTATGACTGAACATATTTGGCAAAATCTTGTAAGAGAAACAGAAAAGGATGAAGCGGTTTCAATTCAACTTTCAAACTTCCCAAAAGCAGAAAAATTTGGATATGAAAGTTTACTTGATCAAACACAAAAAGTTAGAGATATAATTTATCTTGCTCAAAAACTTAGGGCAGAACGTCAAATAAAGGTTAAACAACCACTTTTAAAAATGCTTTTAAAAGTTAGTGATGACTATGTTCTAGCTGTTGAAAACTTTAAACAAATCATACTTGATGAAATAAACGTTAAAGAAATTGAGTTTGTTAAGGAAGATGACAAGTTTAACGAGCAAAGTTTGGTGCTTAATTTTAGAAAAGCAGGCGCAGTACTTAAAGGTGAAGTTAACAGATTAAAAGAAAAACTTTTAAGTATGGACGCAAGTAGTATGAAAAAATGTGTTGAAGCAGTTTTGAAACAGCAAAATGTTGAGATTGAAGGTTTCCCAACACTTTCATACGATATGTTTGAAATTAAACTTACACCTAAAAAAGAGTTTGCTATAGCTAGCCTTGTAAACAATTTGGTTGTGCTTGATATAGAACTTACTGAAGACCTCGTTGAAGAAGGCAAACTTCGTGAATTTATCCGTGAACTTCAAGTTGCAAGAAAAGAAGCAGGACTAAACATCGATGATAGAATTATTTTGAACATGGAAACAATCAGTAAAAATTTAAAGTCTTTAATTGATAAAAACATTTCAACAATCAATGAAGAAGTTCTGTGTAAGTCTAATGACGATATTGCAAATGGATTTGAAAAATCTATTAAAATTGATGACGAAATTGTCAACATTAAAATTAAAAAGTGCTAATTATTAGTAAAAATTTACTGTGATAAAAAGCATTATTAAAAAGTCAGGTAATAAAAATGATAGATATAAATTTGATAAGAACTAATCCAGAACTAGTTAAAGAAAATATAAAAAAGAAGTTCCAAGATGAAAAACTTGAACTAGTTGATAGGGTTTTGGAGTTAGATAAGAGAAATAGAGCATTAAAGCAGGAAGGCGACAACTTGCGTGCAGAACGTAATCAACTTTCAAGCCAAATTGGTATGCTTATGAAACAAGGCAACAAAGAAGAAGCCGAAAAAATTAAACAAAAAGTTGCCAACGGTAAGGCAAGACTTGAAGAAATTGATAAAGAACAAGTTGAAATTGAAGCAGAAGTTAAAAAATGCATGATGGTTATTCCAAACATTGTAGATAGTTCCGTACCAGTGGGCAAAGATGATAGTGAAAATGTTGAAATTGAAAAATTTGGCGAGCCAAAGGTTCCAGATTTTGAAATTCCATATCATGCCGACATTTTAAATAGTTTTTGTGCACTGGATAAAGAAAGTGCAGGAAGAACTAGTGGTACTGGCTTTTACTACCTTATGGGTGATGGTGCTAGACTCGTTAGCGCAATGATAAGCTATGCGCGTGACTTTATGATAAATAAGGGTTTTACTTATTGCATTCCACCATTTATGATCCGTGGCGATGTTGTTAATGGCGTTATGAGTTTTGCCGAAATGGATGCAATGATGTATAAAAT
>DMLH01000004.1 GCA_003453435.1 Clostridiales bacterium
TTCTTTTGCAAGTATATCTTTAAAATCTTCAATTTGCAAGTGTAAATTTGTTAAATCATTTTTAATTTTTTCAACTTCAAGTCCAGTCAATCTTTGAAGCCTCATGTCAAGTATTGCACCGGCTTGAATATCGTCTAACAAGAATTTTGACGTTAAGTTCGCAATTGCCTCTTGTCTGTCCGCACTGGCTTTAATTGTTGCAATAACCTCATCAATATTAGTTAATGCAACCAAAAGTCCTTCCAAAATATGTGCTTTTTCTTGCGCTTTTTCCAAATCATATTTTGTACGTTTTGTTACAACTTCTTTTTGGAAGTTTAAATAATGGCTAAGCATTTCTTTAAGGTTAAGAAGTTTCGGCTCGCCGTTAACCAAAGCAAGCATTATAATGCCGTTAGAAATTTGAAGTTCTGTATGTTTATATAGGAAATTCAAAATAACTTGTGGGTTGTAATCTTTTTTAATATCTATAACAATTTTAATTCCATTTCTGTTGCTTAAATCAACCAGTTTTGCAATTCCTTCAACTCGCTTATCCTTAACAAGATTTGCAATATCAGTTACAAGTTTTGCTTTGTTTACTTGATAAGGAAGTTCAGTTATTGTAATTGTACTTTTGCCATTATCTTCTTCCTCAATATTAGCCCTGCCTCTTAAAATAACGCCACCACGACCTGTTGAATAAGCGTGCTTTATTGCGGCTCCGCCCATAATTAAACCGCGTGTAGGGTAGTCTGGAGCAGGAATATATTGCATTAAGCCATCAATATCAATTTCTGGGTTATCAATCATTGCAACACAGCCATTAATAACTTCCTTAAGGTTATGAGGTGGAATATATGTTGCCATACCAACAGCAATTCCGTCACTACCGTTTACAAGTAGATTTGGGAACCTTGCAGGTAATACAACTGGCTCTTTAAGTTCTCCGTCATAGTTAGGAACGAAATCCACCGTGTTTTTGTCAATATCTCTAAGCATTTCATTGGCAATTTTTGAAAGCCTTGCTTCAGTGTATCTGCTTGCTGCGGCTCCGTCACCATCAATGCTTCCAAAATTTCCATGACCTTGAACAAGTGGGTTATTTATTGAAAAGTCTTGGGCAAGCCTAACCATAGCATCGTAAATCGAACTGTCGCCGTGTGGGTGATATTTACCCATAACATCACCAACTGTTCTTGCCGATTTTTTAAATGGCTTATCGTAAGTCGCGCCCATTTCGCCCATGCCGTAAATAATACGTCTGTGAACAGGTTTAAGTCCGTCTCTAACATCAGGTATTGCACGGCTAACATTAACCGCCATTGCATAGGCAATAAAGTTTTCTTTCATTTGGTCATTAAGGTCAACGTCAACAACTTTGCTGTTTGCCAAAATTTTAGAAAGTTCCTCGCTGTAATCTTCTTTTCTCATTTTTTCTCCTAAATACAAATTTTAAAAATTTGATATTTTTTGATAAAATTTATTGTTTTTTTGTAATTTTTTATGGTTTTTTACGCAATTCTTAACAATTTTTAGTCTTTAAACCAATTTTTGATATAATTTTAATTTTTAATTTCAGTTGTACAAAATGAATATTTTATTGTTTTAAATATCCAAATTTTTAACAAGTGTTGCATTTTCTTCAATAAATTTTCTTCTAACTTCTGGGTTGTCTCCCATAAGGTCATTAAACACTTTGTCTGCCTCAATAGCATCACTCATATTAACTTTTAAAAGAATTCGTCTTTCTGGGTCCATGGTTGTTTCCCAAAGTTGGTCAGCATCCATTTCGCCTAAACCCTTGTATCTTTGTTGCCCTGTAATTTTTTTTGTGTTTGTTGCGTTAAATTTAGCCATTTCTTCTTCTGTGTAAAAATAATGTTCTTCACTGCCACAGTTTATTTTATAAAGTGGTGGTTGAGCAACGTAAACGTGACCTTCGCTTATTAGTTTTGGCATAAAGCGGAAAATAAATGTCAAAAGCAAAATTCTTATATGAGAGCCGTCAACATCGGCATCGGTCATACAAATAATTTTGTCATATCTTAATTTGCTACTATCATAGTCGTCTTGAATTCCACAACCAAAGGCAGTAATCATTGCTTTAATTTCTTCACTAGATAGTGCCCTTGCAAGTCTTGCTTTTTCAACGTTTAAAATTTTACCTCTAAGAGGAAGTATTGCTTGGTATCTTGGGTCACGTCCGCCCTTTGCGCTGCCGCCGGCAGAATCTCCCTCAACAAGATATATTTCACAGAACGCAGGGTTCTGCTCACTGCAATCTGTTAACTTGCCAGGTAGGGTAGTTGTTTCTAGTGCTCCTTTACGTCTTGCAAGTTCTCTTGCATTTCTAGCCGCATCACGGGCTCTCTGAGCCGTAATAGAACGAAGTATAATCTCCTTTGCATCTTTTGGGTTTTCCTCCAGATACGTGCCAAATCCGTCCTGTAATGCATTTCCAACAATGGCTCTCATTTCGCTGTTGCCAAGTTTTGTTTTTGTTTGGCCCTCAAATTGTGGGTCAGTCAACTTAACTGAAATAACTGCTGTTAAGCCCTCTCTAACATCATCACCGCTCAACTTTTCTTCTGGCTTTAACAACTTTTGTTTGTGACCATAGTCGTTAATAATTTTTGTTAAATATGTTTTAAATCCGTCTAAATGTGTGCCGCCTTCCTCAGTGTTAATATTGTTTGCATAGGCGTAAATAATTTCGTTGTAAGTGTCATTATATTGAAGCGAAATTTCAACTTCATTTTTTGCACCGACTTTGTTTATATAAACAGGCTTTGGAAATAAAACAGTTTTGCCACGATTTAAATAATCAACATATTCAATAATACCACCTTCGTAATGGAAAGTTTCACTTTTAACTTCTTCACCACGTTCATCAGTTAAACTAATTGTAATGCCCTTGTTTAAAAATGCAATCTCTCTAAATCTATTCCTTATTGTTTCGTAATTAAAATGTACTGTCTCAAAAATTTCTGCATCTGGCAAAAATGTTACAGTGGTTCCGTGATTTTTAGCCGGCTCAATAACCTTTAATGGCTCATCAGGAATGCCTCTATGGTATTTTTGATAATGATGCCCTCCATTTTGATAAACGTCAACAGTAAGCCACTCACTTAGCGCATTAACGCAGGATACACCAACTCCGTGAAGACCGCCACTTATGTGATAGCCCTCACCACCAAACTTACCGCCTGCGTGGAGTTTTGTTAAACAAATTTCAACTGCGCTTTTATTTTCTGGCTGATGAATTCCTGTTGGAATTCCACGGCCGTTATCTGTAACTTTACAACTGCCATCCTTTTGCAAAAACACTTCAATATTGTCACAGTAACCTGCAAGTGACTCATCAATACTGTTGTCTACAATTTCAGTTATCAAGTGATGAAGACCTCTTTCATCGGTACTACCAATGTACATACCTGGTCTTTTACGTACAGGTTCAAGCCCTTCCAAAACCTGAATATCGCTTGCTTCGTAATGTGCAGATTTCTCAAAATTTTTAAATTCCTCTTCTGCACTTATTTGTTCTAATTCTTCTGCCATAACAGCTCCTATTGTTCTATATTATATACTATAGTAATTATATCATATATATATATAAATTAAAAGTGATTTTTGAAAAAAATCAAAATAAAGTCAAAATTTCTGTTTTACGGGGTCTTTTATAAATCTTAACATAAGAGTTGTTTTTGTTGTGATCGCTGTTTTGTGGTCGTTTTATCGGTTATTAGAGTGGCAAAAAGGAGCCGTTCGGCTCCCCTTACTTTTCTTTTTTTTCTTCCTTTTCCTTTTCTTTTAGATTTTCACATTCTGTCCAAGTTGTTTTTTGTTTGTAATACCATTTTTTACTTCTTTTAATGTTCTTTTTTAAAGTTTCATAAACTATTTTGGATATTTCATCCTTGGTTTTTTCCGGATTCATAACTCCTAAAACTTTTTGTAATGCATTTTGCATTTGCCCAACATCAACATGAGGCGAACGCTGTTTTAAATATTTAAATAATGCCTTTGTGTTGTAAATTGTGTCCAGTTTGGTTATGTCCTCATCTGCAATCTTTGCGTTTTTTTCCAACAACTTATCAAAACATAAATTGCTGTGTTTTAAATTATGCATGGTCTCATATAAAATTACATAATCTTTAAAATCTTGCCTTGATAACAAATATTTGCTAAGCAATGTGTCCGTTGTGTTTAGTTTAATTGAACTATCCAATTCTGTAATCATATTTAATCGGTCTTTTGAAACACTTGCATATTTTTCTCGATCAGATAAATGCCAATTAGTTATTTTGTATTTATATTTTTTTGCCGTTCTAGCGGTTGATAGACCCTCATAATAATCACGACTTCTATAACATCGATCCAACTCGACAAAAAAATCAGAGATATTTTCGCCAATATTTTTAATTTGACCAATTTCTGTCATAAAGAACATTAATGAATTTGCTTTCATCGCAGAATCCCATGTTGGGTCAAGATAATAGAAACCATCAATTTTATATTTGTCATCCTTTATATACGCAATGTTATTTTGATGAGGGCCTGGGTGAACTTTTCCATCCTCATACCTTTTGGCTGACAATAAATTAGAAAAAATCTTTAAATTTGGGTCATTTATTTCATTTACAACTGCTTTTAAATATTCACTGTATCCCGTACAAACAATTTTATCGCTATTAAGTATTCCATATACCGATCTTGATATGGATGGATCATCAAATTCTACGTTTTCATGATTATATTTAAACTTTGCGGTTAGTAAATAAGCGTGCAAAAGTGCTTCAAGTGGCGAGTAGCCATTCTTTTTTATAAGATTTGCTTGTTCTTTGATAATTTTATCTGCCTTTGCGACACTTTGATAATCAAAAACGTCATCATAATCATAAACGCCAGCCTTAAAACCTAATGCTTTTGCAAAAGTATCAATTGCTTTTAAATTGTCCAATTCCTTTTGTGAAAAAGTTTTTTTGTTATAATTGTTATTAAAACCAAAAACTATATCGCTTGGCTTAAGTCCAAAATTCATTAGTTCACGAACAAGATCATAAAATTCAGAAAAATGATTGTCATCCGCCAAAACTTCTCTCTCACATGCAATCATGTATTTCGCATTATTGCCTTTAATCTTAGACCTGAATTGGCGATATTGATTTATAGATGTTTTGAAAAATTCATCAAAATCTCCACCTCTGTATATAGCACGATAAAAATTCATGACAATACCTCGCTAGTTCTAGTATAGCTTATATAATAAAAAATGTCAATACGCAATTTTACTGACATTTATTATTTATTTTAAAACTAAACACATGGTGGGTGCAATTTGTTAGAAAGAATAACACATATTATGCTTTAAATGCACAATGGGTGTGCCGTTTTTATAAAACATCTGGCACATCTATTGCAAAAGTTTGCCATTTTCAATTTTTATAATGTTCGCATTTTGGAACATGAATGGATCATATTGTGTTGCTGTTATTATTGTTTGAAGTTTTTTGCAGTAAGATAGCAGTCGTTGTTGCCTTTCTTGGTCAAGTTCGCTTAACACATCATCAAGAAGTAGCACAGGATATTCACCAACTTCTTCTTTAAAAATTTCTAGTTCTGCAAGTTTTAAAGATAGTGCCACTGTTCTTTGTTGGCCTTGGCTACCAAAACTTCTTATATCTACCCCATTAACAACTAATTTTATATCATCTCTATGTGGACCAATATTAGTAAATCCAAGTTTAACATCCTTTTCTTTGCTTTGCTTTAAATTTTCAAGTAGTTGTTTTTTTATTTCTTCTTCACTTACACCCACAATGCCGGCATACGTAATTTCCAATTCTTCTTTCTTGCCTGTTAAATAGTTATGTGCCTCTTTTGCAATTCCTTTTAATTTATTTAAAAAATTTAACCTGTAAAAAATAATTTTACTGCCCACGTCTGCCATTTGAATATCCCATATAGGCAATGTCTGGTCCAAAACTTCTGGCGTTTGTGCAGTTTTTAAAAGTTTGTTCCTTTGGTCCAATATTTTATTGTATTTTGTTAAAAGATAAAAATAGTTTTTATTTAATTGTGAAATGTCTGTGTCCAAAAATTTTCGCCTGTCTTGTGGGGCATCCTTTACAAGTTTTAATTCATCTGGTGAAAAATATATAACATTTAAATTTCCAAGCAGGTCGCCAATTTTTAAAAGGCTAACGCTGTTGATCCTAATAATTTTTTTTGTTTGGCGAGAAAATATAGCCTCAATGCTTTTGCTTCCGCTATTCTTCTTAAAATTTACGCAAAAACTGGCCCTATCCTTACTCCAATTAATAAGTTCCGCGTCCTTAGTAGTTCTTGGGCTTTTGCCAATGGCGGCATAATATATGGCCTCAATCAAATTTGTTTTACCTTGCCCGTTTTTTCCAACAATCAAATTGATGTTTGGGCTAAGTTG
>DMLH01000055.1 GCA_003453435.1 Clostridiales bacterium
TCATTTTTCTCTTTTTCAATGGTGACCTGCATTTTTCCAGAAATATCTTTCAAAACAATAAAACACATTGTTCTTTTGTTTCTTAAATTTTCTACAAAACCAGAAATTTTAACTTTTTCACCTGGTTTAACATTTTTGATAAGTTCTCTTTCCATATTGTTTTCTCCATTAAGTTTTATAGTTTTTTTATTATTCGCCTTTTGGCTCTTCTGGGATTATATCGCCAATTTCAACGTTATATTCACCATCAGCATATTTAATTTCTCTAACGCCACAAACTCCTTTAATATCAACCTCACATGCCTTAAAGAAATCTGTTATTTTTGATGTGATTGTTATGTATTCAATTTCTGCTTTAAGTGATGCTTTGTTTTCACTTTTAAACTGCCTTACTTTTGAAACCATATCAACAACTTTGTCACCTTTTTCAATTAAGTCAGCATCAAATTCCTCATTTAAAACTAAGTAATTTGTTGTATGAATTGACTTAGAATTTTCAAACTTTGCAAAGTAGTCCATATAAATTTCTTCGGTTATATGAGGAAGAACTGGCGCAAACATTTTTAGCATACCAAGAAGTACATTGTAGCAAGCATACTTTGCGGAATTGCAAGATTCCTCACCAAATATATCTGGGTTATATAACCTTCTTTTAACAATTTCAATGTAGTTATCGCAGAAGTTCCAGAAGAACTTTTCAAGTTCGTTAACCGCAAGTGCAATTTCATATCTGTCTAAAAATGATATAAACTTTTTAACAAGGTCGTTATATTTAGCAAGTATCCACTTATCTATAGCCTGCAAGTTAACTTTGTTAGGCTCATAGTTTTCTAAAAACATTAAAACAAATTTTGAAGCGTTCCAAATTTTGTTAACAAGCTTTTTGCCGTTGTCAAACTCAACCAAACTAAATGCAGTATCTTTGCCAAGCGTTAAATTATTTGCCCAATATCTTGTAACATCGGCAGAATATGTTTTAATTATATTTTGTGGGCTATCTGCTCCATTGCCCTTTGATTTTGCAAGTTTACTGCCATCTGGGCTTGTAACGTAGCCTGAAATCATAAGGTCTTTCCAAGGAAGTTTTCCAAAATGATACAAACTTTTTGTTATTGTGTAAAAGTCCCAAACACGAATATTGTCGTGTGCATTTGGTCTTAAATTCATAGGCACCATTGTGTCATCAAAGCCTTTATTTGTGTAAAGATCTGTTGAAATTTGTGGCGTTAAACTTGATGTTGCCCAAGTATCCATAACATCGGTTTCGCCCACAAATTCAGTGCATCCACACTCACAAGGGGTTTTAGGGTTATCTTTAAGTGGGTCAACAGGTAAATCCTCTACATTTGCAAGTTTTACTTTGCCACAATTTTTACAGTACCAAACTGGGAATGGTATTCCAAAATATCTTTGACGAGATATACACCAGTTCCAAGAGAGGTTTTCAACCCAATTTAAGTATCTTGCCCTCATAGTTTTTGGGTACCAATTAAGGTCTAGACCTGCTTTGTATAATTCATCCTTATGGCTTAAAACATCAATAAACCACTGATTTTTAACTGCAATTTCAACAGGTGTACCACATCTTTCATGAGTTGAAACACTATGAACAATATTTTCCTGCTTAATTAAAAAGTCATTTTCTTTTAATTTTTCAATAATTGCTTTTCTGCCTTCAAGAATTGGCATGCCAGCAAACTCGCCAGCAAGTTCTGTCATTCTGCCATCATCAGTAAAGCACTTTTTAATTTCTAAATTATGCTTTCTTTGCCACTCTTTATCAACAGTATCTCCAAAAGTGCAACACATAACAACGCCGGAGCCTTTTTCCATATCAACAAGGTCATCGGCAAGCACTGGCACTTCAAAGCCAAAATATGGAACAACCAATTTTTTTGTTAAAAGATGTATGTTTTTAACATCCTTAGGATTAACAAACACACAAACAACACCACAAAGCATTTCTGGCCTTGTTGTTGCAACTGTAACATATTTATTTGTTCCAGCAATATAAAATTTTAAATAGTTAAATGTGCTTTCAATATCTTTGCTTTCAAGTTCACTTTGCGCGCAAGCCGTTCTACATTCCGTGCACCAAAGTGATGGCGATTGTGCGTGATACACAAGCCCTTTGTTGTATAAATCTATAAAAGATTTTTGTGATATTTTTTGAGTGCGTGGTGCAATTGATGAATAATGAGTTTTTAAATTGCAACTAAAACCAGCCCTTTTGTAAAGAGCAAAAAACTCTTCCTCAAGTTTTCTTGTTTCATCCAAACATATTTCAATAAATTTGGCACGAGGTAGTTCTTGCGCTCTTTTTTTAATAACCTTTTCAACATATCTTTCTGTTGGAAGTCCATTGTCATCAAAGCCAAATGGAAAATAAACTGCCTCGCCCTTCATTCTGTGGTGGCGTGCAATTGTTTCAATATGCATATAAGAAGACAAGTGCCCCATGTGAATTTTACCATTAACTGTTGGAGGGGGTGTGTCTATTGAATAAGTTTTTTGATTTTCTTTTGGTTCGTACTTAAAAATATCATTTTCGTACCAATACTCTTGCCATTTTTGTTCTTTTTCTTCGGCATTATATTTTTTGTCTAACATTGTAAAAAATCTCCGTTAAAAATCTACGTGATATATAATATCACAAATATAGTTAATAAGCAAATAAATATAAAAAGTTAAAATTAAAAAATGCAAGCGGTTAAACTTG
>DMLH01000063.1 GCA_003453435.1 Clostridiales bacterium
ATTTATGACTTGTACCATGTGCACCATAACGCCTTACAGCATAATCCCTATAATATTGCATAGGTACACCATATAAATATGCGTAGTTTGGCATTGTGCTATGAAATGCTGTATCAAAAACAGTGACATTAGGAATTTGCGGAGCAACTTGCATGCAACCAATAATTCCGTCTGTGTTTGGAATTGCGTGAAGTGGAGCAAGATCAACAAGCCCACGTAAGTCATCAATAACTTTTTGAGATACCAAACAAGGCTTTGTGTAATGTTCACCGCCATGCACTACTCTATGGCCAATTGCATCAATTTCATTTATATCCTTAATAACGCCAATTTGCGCATCGGTTAATGTTTGCAAAATTAATGAAATTGCTTCTGCATGGTTTGTAAATTGACTTTTTAAAATTGTTTCAACACCATTTGCTTTATGCTTTAAAAAACTGCCATCAAGGCCAATTCTTTCCGCATTACCTTTTGCAATAACCTCTTCAGTATCCATATCAAAAAGTTGATATTTTAAACTGCTACTTCCTGCATTAACTACTAAAACTTTCATCATTTTCTCCTATTTGTTAATGCATATATTATGCCAAAAAAAACAACAAATGTAAAGTACTTTTTTTTACATTTGCTGATTTTGTTGTTTTTGCTTTTTATGGCTTATATTCTTAATCTTTAATTTGCACCAACTGAAATGTTTTGGCTATCTTCAAATTTAAGAAGCAATTTTTTGTTTTTTGCATCTAGTTCAAACCTTTTAATGTTTGATGATGGCAAGTCAAACATAGCATCCATAAGGTTATTTTCTAGTATTGTTCTTAGCCCCCTTGCACCATCACCCAAGTTTGAGGCTTCCCTTGCAATTTCGTTTATTGCATCATCACTCGCAGAAAATGTTATTCCATCAAGTTTCATAATTTCTTTAAATTGCTTTATTATTGAATTTTTTGGCTTTATTAAAATTTCTATTAGGTCTTTATCCGTCAACTTTTTTAATTTACTAACAATAGGCAATCTTCCAACAAATTCTGGAATTAAGCCGAATTTAATTAAATCCTGTGGCATAACAGCGGAAGAAATGTTTAATTTGTCATCTTTTTTTGAAAAACCTAAATTGTGATTTTTGCTTCTTTCCTCAATGATTTTATCAAGCCCAACAAACGCTCCACCGCAAATAAACAATATGTTTGAAGTATCAACGCTAACAGTTTCTTGATATGGTGTTTTTTTAGCTGTTTGAAGTGGCACATTTGCAATTGTTCCTTCAATAATTTTAAGCAATGCTTGTTGCACTCCCTCGCCAGCGGGGTCCTTTGGTAGGTTTCTATTTTCGTTTTTCTTAGCAATTTTGTCTATTTCATCAATATAAACAATTCCGGTTTGCGCTTTTTTAATATCTCCGCCACTATTTGCCAAAAGTTTGGAAAGCACGCTTTCAACATCATCGCCCACATATCCAGCCTCTGTTAAAGTGGTTGCATCACACATTGCAAAAGGCACTTCCAAAACCTTTGCAAGAGTTTTTGCAAGCAATGTTTTTCCACATCCGGTTGGGCCAACAAGCAAAATATTGCTTTTATCTAATTCAATTTTATTTTTGTTATTACTTAAATTATAGTTAATTTTTTTGTAATGATTATAAACAGCAACACTTAAAACTTTTTTTGCCTCTTCTTGTCCAATTATATAATCATCCAAGTGCTCTTTAATTTCCTTGGGCGTTAGCAGTTTTTTAAGCTGAGTTTTGGACTCTGCAATGTCATTTTTGATAATATTTCCACAAATATTAATACAGTCCTCACAAATAAATGAAGTACCTGTTGGACTTGCAATAAATTTTTTAACATCTGGTTGACCTCTGCCACAAAAAGAGCATGTCATATTATTACTTTTTTGCACGTTATTCTCCTTTTAATAAGACCTTATCAATTAAATTATATTCCTCTGCCTCATAACTGGTTAAATAGTAATCTCTTTCAGTATCCTCATCAATTTTGCTACGCTGTTTTCCTGTGTTTTCGGCTAAAATATTGTTGATTGTATCGCGAGATTTCAAAATCTGGTCGGCCACAATTTTAATATCACTCGCCTGACCGCCCACGTTGTTAATTAGCGGTTGATGAATCATAATTTTACTGTTTTTAAGGGCAAATCTTTTGCCTTTTGCACCGCTTGAAAGAAGTACCGCCCCCATTGATGCACAAAGCCCTACGCAAATTGTGGAAACATCACATTTAATAAAGTTCATTGTATCCATAATTGCAAGGCCTGCATCGATTGCACCGCCAGGTGTGTTTAGGTATAAAGAAATATCTTTAGTATTATCTTTTGCTTCCAAAAAAAGCATTTGAGCAATTACAGAATTTGCAACTTCTGTTGTTATTTCTCCGCCCAAAAAAATAATTCTATCTTCAAGAAGTCTAGAATAAATATCGTAACTTCTTTCACCATTACTTAGATTATCTACAACATATGGTATTAACATAAAAATCTCCTTTTGCTAATCAATTATATTAAAATTTGTTATTTTTGCACTAAAAAAAGATAAAACGGCGGTTTTGCCATTTTATCTTTAGTAATTCACACTGTATTAAATTTATTAAAAACTATTGTTTTTCTCCACACTTATTGCAAAACAATGAATCCTCATCAATCTCTGCTCCACAATATTTACAGTACTTTGAATTTTTCAATCCCTCTTTGATTGATCTGGCTGTTTTTTTAATAGCGGCACTTGATATTTCAGCATTATTTTCAGCGATGTATGTCAAATCATCTTTTGTTTGTTCTCTTACATATCTATATTTAGCAATTGTTATTTTTTCAATCTCAGGAGCAAAAGACATAAGGATTGGCATAATTGACAGAAAAGTAAGTATTGCTCCAGGTATAATAAATTGAATATTATTTAAAACATGTTCACCAGGTTTAGCAAGAGCAATTCCCAATATTAGCAAAGTTAAACCAATAGCTAAAATACTAAAACCAACAATCCTTAAAATAAGAAAAAATTTTGGTTTTTTATTCTTTTTATCTTCCATAATTTCTCCTATGTTTTTACATATTGTTATTCTTTTTTAAGAACTCAAACAACTTGTTCAAAATTAGGTTGCTTGCAATTTGGTTTAAATAGTGCTCGTGAACTGTCTTTTTAAATTCTTCAACATCAACACCATTTAAATCTGCTTGCTCCTTAATTGCTTTTTCAAGTTCTTCCTTTTCTAAACTAATGCCTTCTTTTTTCATAACAGCTTCAAGCACAAGTCTTGTTTTAACTGTTTTTCTAGCATCGTCCATTCTGCTTTTTTCAAGTTCTTCAACAGTGGTGTTCATATATTTAACATAATCGTTAATGTTTAAACCCTGATGCTCGAGTTGATGAGCAAATTGATGCACAAATTCATGAGCTTGTTCGTGCACCATAACTTCTGGAATTTCAACCTTTGAGTTTTCTGTTATTTTTTCCAAAAGTTTTTCTTCGGCTTCTTGCTCTGCCTTTGCTTGCTTTTCTTTTTTCAGTTCTTCTTTAACACTTTTTTTGTATTCTTCCAAAGTATCAAATTCACTAACATTTTTTGCAAACTCATCATCAAGTTCTGGCATAACTTTTTCTCTAACTTCATGAACAGTCACATCAAATGTACAAGGTTTTCCTGCTAAATCCTCTGCTGGATATTCTGCTGGAAATGTGACGTCAATTACTTTTTCTTCTCCTGCCTTAGCACCAACAAGTTGGTCTTCAAAACCAGGTATAAATGAACCACTACCAAGTTTTAACTCATAGCCCTTTGCTGTGCCACCATCAAAAGCGACACCATCTTTTTTACCAACAAAGTCGATAACTACTGTATCGCCATTTTTTGCTTCACGCTCAACAACAACCATACGGCTTGCTTTTTCCCTCATTGCCTCAACTTCCGCATTAACTTCTGCAGAACTAACCTTTATTTCAGCTTTTTCTATTGTAAGGCCTGTGTATGCACCAAGTTCAACTTCTGGGTAAACTTCTGTTGTAACTGTCATTGTTACGCCAGTTTCGTCAATTTTATCAACATCAAGCCTTGGGTTGCCTACTGTTTCTAATTTCTCTTTAACTAAAGCCTGCTCGTAGTAAACATAAAAGCAATTGTTTAATGCTTCATCATAAAACACTGTATCGCCATATTCTTTTTCAATAACTTTGCGTGGTGCCTTACCTGTTCTAAAGCCTTGAACACGATATTTTTGTTTTGTGTGTTCGTAAGCATCTTGAAGTGCCTTTTCCCATTCTTCCTTTGTAATTTTTAATGTGATCTTTACCTTTTTATCAGCAAGTACTTCTTTTGTGTATTCCATTTCTTTCTCCTTTTAAAGCACAACAATTATAGCATACAAAATATATTATTGCAATTTGTTTTGCCAAGTATAACAAAGTTTTTTGCAAAAAAATGTAAATGTTTAAGTTTTTTTACAATATAAAAGAAGGCGGATAATTTTCCGCCATCTTATATTATAGTTTTAATTACTCATTTTCATTTTTTTCACTATCTTTTAATTGTTGTTGATATTTTTTATTTAAAAATTGTCTACGAATTTTAACACTTAAATCTTGATTTTCTTTATCAAATGTGCCATTTTTAATTAAATCATACCATGAACATTTATCACATACAAAAGTCAAGTCATCATTAAAATTTCTTTGATGTTTTTTTCTGCTCATAGTATCACTAAGAAGCGCAATATCACTTAAGAAATTGTAATGTATATCACCAATTCCAGACACACAATTAATTGCTTTTTGATGCTTTACATACATATCATAATGTTCCCAAGCATTTTCAGCATGTAAATTCTTATTTTCCTTATTCTCATAAAACATTCTTTTGCTTATTTCAACGCCGTCGAGATTGAAATTATAATATTTGCCCACTCTATCTAAAAAGTTAATCAGCATTTCATCTTTAACAATTCCTGTATTATCACCGATAATTCCTAAAAATGTTTCGCCTTTAGAATTTGTAAGCAATTCTACAATTGGGTCTTCTTCTTCTGGTGAAAAATAATAATTTTCTCCAGTTCTAACATAGTACCAAAGTTTATCATTAATTTTATCTTGAACATTTTTTGGCAGGCTGGAAATGTCAACCTTGTCGAAATAACTAACTGGTATTTTTGCATCTGCTCTAAACTTTTCTTCGTTTGGATGAGCAAGGCAGAAATAAGCAGTGTCTCCAAATAATAAACTTATGTCTTTCAAATCTAATCTTGTACTTGGATGTCCAAATAAAACACGAAACCTATTTTTACCTGTATCTTGAGCAATTTTAATTTCCTCAGGTGTTATTTCAAGAAACAAAGGTACTAATCCCATTCTTTTGTGAGTTTTTGCAATTTCCCCAATTTGCAGTGATAATTTTTCTTTTGTAGAATCATCCATATCAATAAATTTATTGATTATGAGATAATTATACAACTTTCTAATTACCTTTTCTTTTGCAACATCAAATGAAATGCCTGGTCTTTTAACTTCATCAAATAAGTCTTTTGGAAGCACTGCATTATTCGCTTTCATAAAATGCCTTTCGTTAATTGATGATATAACTTCTTTTGTAAAATTCTCTATTTTTTCTTGAACGCTGTATTTATGAGTAAAGTTTATATCATAATACAATTGGCTTTTTGCTTCTTCAGTATTTTCAATTAAACCCTTAGATGCTAAATATTTAAAACTATCTTCAACAAATCTTTCCCTTATTTCATTATAGGTTAGGCCAAATTCTAAAGTATCTTCATAAACCTCAAAAGGAATCCTCATTGAATAATCTTTACAATACTTTTGACAAAGTGTATTTCTAGCAGCAATCATCATTGTGCCAACATTTATATAATTATCACGATCATCTTCAGATTTAGGATACTCACCAATATATTTTAAGCCCTTTGAAATATCTTTTGAAATATACATGTCGGACCACACCGAAAAAACTGCAGTGTTTGCAAAATACATGTCTTCCATACCCTTTTTTGCTGCAGCGAGCAAATGTATTTTATTAAAAGGACTATCCCTAAAAATTTTGCTTACATCAGCGCTAAATTCACTTTCAGGAAAAAGTTCAACACTATCCTTTAAATCTGGATATTTGTTATATTCATCCCAAACCAATTTGCCTAATGTAGTGCTATTGTGGCCACCACAATTTGTTATAACTTTTAGTTCAAAAAGTTCTGACAACGCTTTTTGCAAAGACAAAAATTGATGTGGAGTGAAATTTGCCTTGTTGTACTCCTTTGTTTCAAAAATGTGACAGTGCAAATTGATTAAATTACCCTTAAAATTTCCTTCCATATTTATATGATAACATATATAAATAAAAAAATCAATAGCAAATTTCAAAAGCTATTGAATTTTTATGTATGAGATAAAACAATATGGACTTGTTATAATTAATAGTTTTTCATGCTAAACTAAAACAACTTAACAATTGAACTTACAAGCATATACATAATTAGTGCGGAAACTGCAATTGTGAAAACTGCCGGCATAAACATTTCTAATTTTTGAGACAACTTTTTTCTTTTGGCTTTTTTGTTTGTTTTGTCACTTTGCATAACATAAGTTTCACCGTCATCACCCTCTGCAAGTTGCATAACAATAACCTCTTGCCTTTCGTCTTGCTCCGCTTGTTTTTTTGCACCATTTTTAATTAAAATATAAGACAGCATTACAAACCCAGCCTCAAAAAACACCATGGTTGGAAAATACATGTAATAAGTTGCATAAGATGTCATTAAACATAAAAATGCAAGCACAAACATTATTGCGGTTATAAAATTGAAAATATTATACTTGAATTTCATAAAATCTCCTGAATATATGACAAAAAATTATTTGCCAAACATTGTAAGCACAAGTGGCACAACAACAATTATAACAGCAACAATGTAAATAATTGTCCAAACCAAATTTCTTTTAGTTCTAACATACAAAAATGCACAAAAACTTGTAACAATAAATGCAAGCACATATGCAATGCTATTTAACACAGTTGCAGCAGTTGTGTTTGAACCTAAAAAAATTTTAGAAATTAAAAGTGCTATTCCTGAAATAACGAGTGCAACAAATGCCATTGCACTAAAGAATTTTCTTGAACTTAATTGATTTTTCATAAATATCTCCAAAAAAATAATATCACAATTTTTAACTTTTGAAAAGTATATAACTAAAATATCTCAAAATTGAATAATTTGTTAAGCATGTTTTTTAACAAAAGATGTAAAGTAATTTGGCAAAGGTATTTCACAAACAATACTTTTTTTTGTTGTTGGCTGAGTAAAACAAATTTTGTAAGCACATAGTAGTTGCCCTGGCAAAGACTTATCTTGCCCCTTTATGCCATAAAGTTTATCACCCGCAACTGGATGGCCTAAATATTTGGCGTGGACTCTTATTTGATGTGTTCTACCTGTTTTTAGTTCAAAGTGAACAAGTGTATAACCCTTAAGCCACTCCAAAACATCAAAATGTGTTATTGCACTTTTACCTCTTGTGCCATCGCAAACTTCCATCATTTGCCTATTCTTTTTACTGCGACCAATATTGGTTTCAATCACTCCACTGCTTTCTTTTAAAATTCCTTGCAAAACAGCCATGTAATGACGTTTGCACTCCTTAGTTTTAATTTGCCTTGCAAGTTCCAAGTGAGCCTTGTCATTTTTAGCAACAATCAATAGCCCTGAAGTGTCCTTATCAAGCCTATGTACAATACCCGGCCTAAATGAGCCATTAATGTTGCTTAAATTTTTAATGTGATATGTTAAAGCATTCACAAGCGTTCCACTATAATTGCCAACGGCAGGATGAACAACCATGCCTTGTGGCTTATTTATAACAAGCAAATCATCATCCTCATAAACAATTTCAAGGTTGATATTCTCTGGCGTTGCAGTTAACTCTTGTTTTTCAATTTCCTCAACTATAATCAAATCATCTTTGCAGACTTTATAACCTGCCTTAACATTTTTTGAATTAACAAAAACCTTGTTATTGTCTATTAAATTTTTTACGGCACTACGTGTAATGTTTAATTTGTTTGCAAGAACTATGTCTAATCTATTTCCAATTTCATCTTTAATTATTATCTTCTGCATTGTGGTCTCCATTATATATTTGAGAATTATTATCAATTACATGTTCTTTTATCTCGTCATCTTTTAATTTGATTTTGTTTGAAGAATTATTTTTTTGTGAAGTTTCTGTATTTTTAAAAGGTGCATCCTTATTTTCATTTTGTTCAAACGTACGCTCATCATTTGCATTAATTGTTTCTGCATTTTGATATTTAGTATCATTATTTTTTGCCTTGCCACTATAAAAAATAACATAAATTAAAAGCAATGCAATGCCTATTGTAAGTGCCATATCTGCCACATTAAACACAGGAAAATTTATAAACTTGAAAAATAAAAAATCTCTAACATAGCCAAAAGCAATTCTGTCAACCAAGTTCCCTACAGCCCCTGCAAAAATTATTGCAGTAGAAATCCCATACAATTTGGACTTTTTTTTGTAAAACATATCAAAAATGGTTATTGCAACAATAAACAAAACTGTAAGTGTTATTAATAGCCATGTTTGGCCTTGAAGAATTGAAAAACCTGCCCCAATATTTCTTGTTGGAGCAATTACCAATATATCTTTTATAATTTCTACTTCCTGCCAAGTCTCTTGATTTTGAGGTACTATTAACGCTTTAGTTATAAGGTCAACAGCAAGCAAAAAAGTTATAATTAAAAGTTTCCACCAGTAATTTTTAAAATACAATTTTATGTTATTAAAAATATTTTCATAAGTCATTTGGTTTTTCATACTCTAAAATTATTATATCACAAAAAATAACCAGCACATAATAATTAAGAAAATTATTTTGTCACTGTGATATAAATTTTACTTATAGGGTTTACTAGATATTTTAACCAGTCATTTATTAGCAAATATAAAAATGAATAATTTGACAATGCAAAAAAAATGTACAAATGTTCAAAAATTAAAGTGTTGCAAGTTTTATTGATTTTGGCATTATAACATAAATTTGATTTTGAAGACGTGATATTTTAGCCCGCATTGTATATAATGCCCCACTTAAATAGTCTGCCATATTTTGAAATTCCGACTTTTTTATATTTTCAAAATTAATAATAACTGCTTGCCCGCCAGAAACACAATCAATAACTTTATTTAATTCTAGCAAATTTTTAGGTGCATAAACAACAAGGCTGGACATATTTATGCCATCATATTTATTTATTTGGTCTGCAATTTCAATTTTTGTGTTTACACTTTTTTCTTTAACAAAATTATTAATTATTGATTTCAATAAACTCATATAAACTCCAACGCAAAATAAATCAAATATAGCAAAGGTTTTACTTCCTAATATTTTTTTGCAATAATGAAAAACTATCCAAAATACTTGCAATTGAATATTTTATATCACTAGATAAGTTTTGACTGATTAATAGCATTGATATATTGGAAATAACTTCACTTTGAAAAATTTTAACACGTGTTATAACAGTTTCTAAATTATTTTGAAATGCTTTATTAAAAGTTTCCTTATCCTCTAGACAAATTTCTTTAAAAACTTGCAATTTTTGTCTTGCTTCGGCATCCATAATTTCGCCTCTATCAAGGCTTAGCACAATATTATATAAATTTTCAAAGGCAGTGTTAACAAGTGCTGTGCTGTGTTTTAAAACGCGAATTTGCTCATTAGTAAGTTCAAGTGAAATTATCAATCTATCAAATTTAATTTCCAAAACATCCGCATCAAAGTTTGAAATTTTTTCTGCAACACTTTTTGCATCTTCCATGGAACTATAACAACTTGCAATTACATAATAGTTATTGTTAAAATTGAGAACATAGCCCGCACCATCACTTATTTTTATATCCTGCGCAAAACTTGAAACAGAACGATAATCATCCGCTTTTTGAACATACACAGCATAATAAGTTTTAGCATCATAAATTAAATATTTGTTTAAGCTAAGCACACTTGTAATGTCAAACTTTGTAAAAATGCAAAAACAGCCAACAGATATCATAACGCCACATAAGAACAATATAAGCAAAAATTTAGCCTTGCCAAATCCTGCGTTTTTTCGAGTTTTTTTGTAAATAAATCCGCCTTCTGTTTGAATTATTGGCATAAAAACTTGACCTCGTTTTGATTAAATTATAAAATATGTATATGCGTTAAAATTCTTGTTTTTGCAAAGCCATTTTATAATGCTACATTAACTAGTAAATTTAAAGTATTAAGTGAAACAAGAAAAGCAAATAAAGGAGATTAAAATGAAAATTAAACCACTACTTGACAAAGTCGTTTTGGAACAAATTGAACCAGAAGAAAAAACTGAAAGCGGAATTTTGCTTCCTTCATCTAGCAAGGAAAAACCAGCAATTGCAAAAGTTGTTGCAGTTGGAGAAGGTGGCTTTGTAGACGGCTATGAAGTTAAAATGCTTGTTAAAGTTGGAGATAAAGTTCTTTATTCTAAGTATGCTGGAAGCGATGTTAAAATTGAAAATAAGGACTATATTGTTATTAAACAAGCAGATATTTTAGCGGTCATTGAATAGACGTGTGTGCTAAATTTATAAATAAAAATGTTTCAGTAAAAAGGAAAATAACATTAAACAAAACCAATTAGACAATAAACAAAAAAAATAAGGAGATAATAATGGCAAAAAAAATTATATTTGGCGAAGAAGCCAGAAAAAAACTACAAGCAGGAGTTGATGCAGTTGCAAATGCTGTTAAAATAACACTTGGGCCAAAAGGCAAAAACGTTGTGCTTGATAGGCAATTCGACACTCCTCTAATTACAAACGACGGCGTGACAATTGCAAAGGACATTGAACTTGAGGATGCCTTTGAAAACATGGGTGCAAGTCTACTTAAACAAGTAAGTATAAAAACTAATGATGTGGCTGGTGATGGCACAACAACAAGTGCACTGCTTGCACAAGCAATTGTTAGTGAAGGCATGAAAAATTTTGCCGCTGGTGCAAATGCAATTATGCTTAAAAAGGGAATTATGAAAGCCACTGATGTTGTGGTTAACGAACTTAAAAAACAAAGCGTTAGTGTTGAAGGAAGGGGTGAAATTGAACAAGTTGCATCCATAAGCGCTGGTGATGAGGAAATTGGAAAATTAATTGCCGATGCATTTGAAAAAGTTGGAAAAGATGGAGTTATAACAATTGAGGAAGGCAAAACCTTGGAAACGAAACTAAAACTTTCTGCTGGCATGCAATTTGACAGGGGCTACCTTAGCCCATATATGAGCACAAATATGGAAAAAATGGAGGCAGAACTTGATGATTGCTATTTGCTTTTAACAGACAAAAAAATTAGCAGTGTTCAAGAAATTTTGCCTATCTTAGAGCAAGTTGTTAAGCAAGGTTTAAAACTTTTGATTATTGCCGATGATGTTGAAGGCGAAGCGCTCACCACCCTAATTGTTAACAAATTGCGCGGAACTTTTAATTGCGTTGCGGTTAAAGCCCCAAGTTATGGCGACAAAAGAAAAGAAATTTTGGAAGACATTGCAATTTTAACAGGTGCCACAATAGTTAGCGAAGAAAAAGGCTTCACTTTGCCCACTGCAACTTTTGATATGCTTGGCAGAGCAAAAACTGTTAAGGTGACAAAAGACACAACAACAATTGTTGATGGCTATGGCAAAAAAGAATTACTGGAAGAAAGGAAAAGAGTTATTAAAGCACAAATTGAAAACACTACAAGTGATTTTGACAAAGAAAAACTACTTGAAAGGCTCGCAAAACTTTCTGGCGGTGTTGCAGTTATTAGTGTTGGAAGCGCGACTGAGGTTGAACTAAAAGAAAAGAAACTGAGAATTGAAGATGCACTCTCTGCAACAAAAGCAGCAAGTGAAGAAGGCATTGTTGCTGGCGGTGGTGTTGCATTGCTTCAAACAAAACCAGCGCTTAAAAAATATATTGAAACACTTGTTGGAGATGAAAAAACAGGTGCAGAAATTGTTTTAAAAGCACTTGATGCACCAATCAAACAAATTGCGGAAAACAGCGGAGCAAATGGCGGTGTTATTATAAACAACATTGAAAAAGCGAACAAAGTTAATTTTGGCTTTGATGCATACAAGGAAGAATATGTTGATATGATTAAAGCGGGAATTGTTGACCCAACAAAAGTGACGCGCAGTGCAATTCAAAACGCAACAAGTGTTGCTGGAACACTACTTACAACAGAAAGCCTTGTTGCAGAAATTAAAGAAAAACACAAATGCGAATGTAATGATTAAAACTAATTTCTTTTGCAAATATATTTAAAAAGTGAAAGATGCCTATCTTTCACTTTTTTTATTTCTTACTAAATTCGTCTTTATAGACTGGTATTTTATATCTTCCAAAGGCAACGTTTACAATGCTCATAAGCCAAAGCACAAGGTTTACACCTTGAAAAATAAGTATAAACTGAAAAATTTTATCAATTACTGTTTGCGAACTTAAATTAAGTGCAGTTATGACAACAGCAAGCACAAGTGCAAGTGATGAACTTATGCACATATAAAGCCCTTGCCAAAATTTGCCAACATAAAAATGATTTGCGCCAAAAAGCCCTAAAAAAATTGTCAGCAATAATAACTTTTTTTTGCTTACATCTTCAGGAATTTCAGTTGTATACAAAACATCATCTTTATAAATGCCCTTAAGTGCTTTTTTTGCCTGTTTGTTGCTTGCACCCTGCATTTGATTAATGTTAAAACCACAATGATAGCATCTATTTTGGTCTTTTTTTATTCTTCCATAACATTTAGGACAAAGCATATTAACCTCTAACTAACACAATTATACTTTACAAAATAATTTTTTGCAACAAAAAACCCTATTTATTAATTAATAGGGTTGAGATCCTTCGTAAGTCAAGATATACTGTTTGCCTAAGGATAACATTAAATAATATATATTAAGATTATAATGACAGTATATTTGACACAGATGCAAATATATTTAATTATTATTATTCATTATCAACTTTGCACATATAAGCAATAAGGTCTATTGTTTTGTTGCTATAGCCCCACTCGTTGTCATACCACGCCACAAGTTTAACAAATGTTGGGTTAAGCATTATACCTGCACCGGCGTCAAAAATTGATGTGCGTGGGTCGGTCACAAAATCTGTACTAACAACCGGCTCCTCAGTATAGCCAACAATGCCCTTCATTTCGCCTTGGCTGGCTTTTTTTACTGCTTCCTTAATTTCCTCATACGTTGTAGGCTTTGCAAGTTTACAAGTTAAATCAACCACGCTAACATCTGCTGTTGGAACTCTAAAACTCATGCCTGTAAGTTTTCCTTTAAGTTCTGGTATAACGTCACCAACTGCTTTTGCAGCCCCTGTTGAACTTGGAATTATATTCATGGCTGCAGCCCTGCCACCACGCCAATCTTTTTTGCTTGGGCCGTCAACAATAAGTTGAGTTGCCGTGTAACTATGAATTGTTGTCATAAGGCCTTCCGTAATGCCAAAATTGTCGTTTATAATTTTTGCAAGTGGTGCCAAACAATTTGTTGTGCAACTTGCATTTGAAACAATATTCATATCCCTTGAATATTTTTGGTTATTTACACCCATAACAAACATTGGCATTTCTTTGCCCGGTGCTGTTACAATAACTTTTTTTGCACCCGCTGATAGATGAACTTGTGCTTTATCAAAATTAGTAAATTTGCCAGTTGCTTCTGCAATGTATTCAGCACCATACTCTGCCCAATTTATATTTTGTGGGTCAAGTTCAGCATAAAACCTAATAAATTTACCGTCTATTTTTAATCCATTTTCCAAAACTTCAATTTCCGCATCAAGTTTTCGATGCATGCTGTCATAAGTTAACAAATATTTTGCATAGTCTGGTGCAATAAATGGATCGTTAACTGCCACAACCTCAACATCATCCCTTTTTAATGCTACTCTAAGCAGTAGTCTTCCAATTCTTCCAAATCCATTAATACCAATTTTGGCTACTTTCATAATTTTTCTCCTTTATAACTAAAACGATTTATATTAATATTTTTGAATATCAAAATATTTAACTTTTTAAATTCTTTGGATTTAACCCCTTTAATTCATCCAAAACAAACAAGCCATCTCGCCTAATAAGTTTGTCGTCAAACCAAATTTCGCCACCACCATACTCTTTTCTTTGACACAAAACCATATCCCAATGCACTGCACTGTTATTGCCGTTGTAGGCATCATTATAGCAACTTCCTGGTGTAAAATGTATGCTTCCGCAAATCTTTTCATCAAACAATATATCAAGCATTGGCTCCAAAATGTATGGGTTTAAACCAAACGAGAACTCTCCAACATATCTAGCACCTTCATCAGTGTCAAAAATTTGATTTAAATATAAATTTCCGCCATT
>DMLH01000089.1 GCA_003453435.1 Clostridiales bacterium
GAAAAAAACGGCAGAGTGGATTGGGTTAGCGGTAGTTTTGGCAGTAAAATATCAATGTTATATCCCATGAGTATTTTAAAAGGCGACAACTCATCTACAGAATATATGGGGATATCGTTTGCTGGTGAGGGACAAAACTTAGATACCGGTTTTAAGGTTTTACACATTGGTAAAAACACAACCAGCAATGTTCTTTCAAAAAGCATATCAAAAAGCGGGGGAATAGCGACATATCGCAGTGTTGTAAATATTCTTAAAAGCGCAACCGGTGCAAAATGCAGTGTTTCTTGTGACGGCCTCATGCTTGATAGCATTTCAAGAAGCGATACAATACCCGTTAATAAAATTGCAAACGATACCACTATTTTTTCACACGAGGCAAAAGTGGGTAAAATTAGTGAAGAAGCAATTTATTATTTAACAACAAGAGGTCTTACAGAACAAGATGCCAAAGCCATGATTGTTAGAGGGTTCGCAAACCCAATTTCAAAAGCGCTACCAATGGAGTATGCTGTTGAAATGAATAGGTTAATAGATTTGGAGTTAGAGGAGGTGGCAAAATGATTAAAATAAATAGGTCACCCGTCCTAACTTCAAAAAACTATGGTGTAAATTTTTTCGAAATTGATGGTGAGGCGTTGCAATTTAAACCAAACTGCACAGTTGATGTTAATGTTAAAAATTGTCAAAACCAATTAGATATTAAAACAGATAATATTCCACAATCCAACATTGGTTTGGAGTTCAGTAAGCAACTTTTAAATAACAGTAATTTTAGCAAAACATTTGAAATTAATAGAGATACCGACGAGCCTTTGCAAATTTGTTTTAATAATAATCAAACTTTAATTGGTATAATAAATTTTAAAGTAAATAGCGGTATACATGCATCAGTTATTTTAAAAGTTAACTCAAACATAAATGCATACAATAATTTAGCCATTAACATTATTTTAAACAACAATGCATGTTTAGATTTTGCCATTATTTGCGATTTAGAAAGCAGTTCAAATAACTTTGTTTCTATTTCTAGTAAATGTGAGATTAATTCTCATTTAAATTTAAATGTAGTAAACTTTGGGTCAGCGAATTCTGTGCAAAACATTAAAGTTAATTTAAACGGGGAGTTATCAAGAACAAGTATCAATAGTATATATTTTGGTGGTTCAAATGAAAAGCTCTCGATAAACTATTTGGTTAATCAATTTGGCAGGAAAAGTAAATGTAATATAGATGTGTGCGGCGTTTTATCAAACAATGCATACAAAAACTTTTTGGGCACAATTGATTTTAAAAAAGGTTCAAACCAAAGTGAAGGCAGTGAAAGCGAACATTGCATAATGCTTTCAAATAATGTAAAGGCAAATTCAACACCAATTTTGCTTAGCGCAGAAGAGGATGTAAACGGCAGTCATAGCTCTTCTTATGGCAAAATTGATGATGATGAGCTTTTCTATATAATGAGCCGTGGCATATCAAAAGTGGATGCAATAAAATTGCTTGTAAAAGCAAAACTAATAAAATTAGTAAACTGCGTTATTGATGATAATTTAAAGCAAGAAATATTTAAAAGGATAGATGAAAAAATTGATGAACAAAATTGAAAGTGAAATTAAAAACCAATTTCCAATTTTAAAAAGTGATGGTTTTGTGTATTTGGATAGTGCAGCTACGGCTCAAAAACCGCAGTGTGTTCTGGATGCAATTTGTAGTTATTATAAGTTGTTTAATGCAAACGCTCATCGCGGTTCGTATAGACTAAGTATAAAAACAAACCAAATTGTAGATATAACAAGACATAAGGTAGCAAATCTTTTAAATGCAGAATTTGATGAGGAAATAATTTTTACCAAAAACGCTACTGAAAGCCTTAACTTAATTGCATATGCATACGCTCAAAACAATTTAAAAGCGGGTGATGAAGTAGTGCTTTCAATTATGGAACATCATAGCATGATTGTACCTTTTCAGCAAATAGCAAAAAAATGCAATGCTGGGCTTAAATATTTATACTTAAATAATGACTATCAAATTAGTGATGAAGAAATTGAAAACAAAATTACAAACAAAACAAAAATTGTTGGCATATCTAGTGTGTCAAATGTGCTGGGAACAATTAACAATGTTAAACAAATAATTAAAAAGGCGCATAGCGTTGGTGCAGTTGTGGTTGTTGACATATCACAAAGCATAGCACATATGCCATTTAATGTTAGAGAAATGGATGCCGATTTTGTTGTGTTTTCTGCGCACAAAATGTATGGCCCAACAGGTGTTGGCGTACTTTATGGAAAAAAGCAATTATTAGAAAATATGCCACCATTTTTGTTTGGCGGGGATATGATTGAATACGTGTATGAAGATAATGCCACATTTGCATCACTTCCAAATAAATTTGAGGCCGGCACTTTAAATGTTGCAGATATTAATGGTTTTGGAGCTGCTATAGATTATATTAATCAAATTGGCTATTACCAAATTAAAGCAATTGAACAAGACATATCACAATATTGTTACAATGAATTACTAAAACTACCTTTTATTGAACTTTACTGCACAAAAGATTTAAACAAACACAGTTCAGTGATATCTTTTAACATTAATGGCGTTCATCCGCACGACGTGGCTAGTATTTTAGATGCAAGCAATGTTTACATTAGGTCTGGCAACCATTGTGCGCAACCACTTGCAAGGTGGCTTAAAATTGACAGCACTTGCAGAATTAGTATTTCTATATACAACACAAAAGACGATATTGACAAATTTATTGAGGCACTTAAAAAAGTATACGAAATGTTTAAAAAGTATATTTAATTGAAATCCAACAAACTGAGGAAATTATATGAGTGAAATTGAAGATTTATATTCAGATATAATAATGGAGCATAGTAGGGATATAGCGCATAGGCATTTAATAGATGATGAAACATGTTCTTTGCACGGCTACAACCCAAGTTGCGGAGATGACATAACACTTCACGTTAAATTTAACAATGATAAAATTGAAGATTTATCTTTCAGTGGTAGTGGATGTGCTATTTCTCAAAGTTCAACATCGGTTATGATTGACACATTAAAGGGTAAAACTTTGGATGATGCAAAAATTATTGTTGATATTTTTGTTAATATGATCGATAGAAAAGAGATAACGGCTGACGAACAGAAAAAACTTAAAGAAGCCATTGCTTTTAAAAATATTTCAAACATTCCAGCAAGGGTGAAATGCGCGCTTCTTGCGTGGAAAA
>DMLH01000072.1 GCA_003453435.1 Clostridiales bacterium
AAGAGTTGAAAAGGTTGAAGATGTTTTAAAACTTGACGAAAAAGTAAAAGTTGAAGTTATTAAAATTGACGACAAAGGTAGAGTAGACCTTAAACTTGTTGAAAAGTTATAATTTAAGTTAAGTAAAAAAGATAGCATTTTTGCTATCTTTTTTGGTAAAAACTGCTTTCTTATGTACCATTAAAAGAAGTCGCGATTTCCTCGACATCCACAACCACAACTGCTACTACCAATAAAATTACCGCCTTCCATTGAAAGAACAAGTAGGAGAAGTAGAAGGAAGTTTGAATTGGTATTTAAGTCAATATTGTTTGCCGAAGTGAAAACTGATAGAAGTAAAATTAACAAGACATCCTGAGAAAACATATAATACCTCCATTTCTACAATTTTTTACCATATAATCTAATATGCTACAAAAGTTTTATTTGTGCATATTTTCATATGTAAAAAATATTTGATAAAATTATTTTATAAAATTTATATTATTAGGAAGTTTTTATGGAATCTCAAAAAATATTATTAAATCAAGATAAGGTTAAAGATATTAAGTTTTATTTGCCAGAGGAAAAAACCTGCTACAAACTTGCAGACTTTTTTAGCATTTTTAGTGATACTACAAGGATTAAAATTTTGTCGGCACTTGCTGTTAGTGAAATGTGTGTTAATGATATTTCAAGAATTTTAAACATAAATCAAACTACGGTAAGCCATCAACTTAAACTTTTAAAAGGCATTGGCGCGGTTAAATTTAGGCGAAGTGGCAAAATTATGTACTATTCACTTGCAAGTTCTGTTATTAACGATTGCTTGCTTTCTGGCGTTGATTATTTGCAGGCAGTGCAGGTTTAAATAATTATTTTGTTATGTTTCGTGTAGCCCAGTAGGCGCTATGGCACGTAAACGCAAGGTTTAATTGCTCATAATCACATAAACAACCTTTGCTGTTTAGAAGTATATAAAGATGCAGGTTAAGTCCTGCATTTTTTGTGATAATTATAAATATAATGGCTTTTACTTTATTTTTTTTGCTGTGTGTGATAAAATAATAAGTGTTACAGGAGTTTTTATGAAAGTGACTTTGATTAAAGATTTGCAAAAAGAATATAAGGATTTAGATGGCAAAGAAATTTGCGTTGCTGGTTGGGTTAAAAGTGTTAGGGCAAACGGAAGCATTGGTTTTATTGATTTGAATGATGGAACCGCTTTTAAAGGGCTTCAGGTTGTGTTTGATGCAAAACTTGAGAACTTTGATGTTGTTGAAAAGTTGAATACAGGCTCATCTGTTGTTTGCAGTGGTAAACTTGTTTTAACGCCAGAAGCCAAACAGCCATACGAAATGCACGCACAAAGCGTTGAAGTTGTAAGTGCTACGGATAATGAATATCCGCTTCAAAAAAAGCGCCATAGTATTGAATTTTTAAGAGATTTAGCCTATTTAAGACCAAGAACCAACACTTTTCAAGCGGTTTTTAGAATAAGAAGTGTTGCAGCAATGGCAGTTCACACATATTTTCAAGAACATGGATTTTTGTATGTGCATACTCCACTTATTACTTGTACAGATTGTGAGGGTAGTGACCAAATGTTTAAGGTTACAACTTTCAACTTTGATAACTTGCCAAAACTAGAAAATGGCAAAGTAGATTTTTCGCAAGACTTGTTTGGCAAAGAGGCATTTATAACAGGAAGTGGACAACTTCACGGCGAAGCCTTTGCTATGGCATTTAACAAAATTTATACTTTTGGACCAACTTTTAGAACGGAAAATAGCAACACCAAAATTCACGCAAACGAGTTTTGGATGATTGAGCCAGAAATGGCATTTTGTGACCTAAATGGACTTATGGATACAGAAGAAGAAATGCTTAAGTTTGTTGTTAAGTATGTTATGGAAAAATGTCCGGACGAACTTGAATTTTGCGATAAATGGATTTCAAATGGTTTATTAAACAAATTAAACAACCTTGTTAATAGTGAATTTAAACGCATATCTCACCATGATTGCATTGATTTATTAAAAAAATCTGGCAGAGTGTGGGAGTTTGAGCCCGATTATGAAGGTGATATCCAAAAAGAGCACGAAAAATATTTAACAGAATATTTTGGTGGCCCAGTATTTATTACAGATTGGCCAAAGGACATTAAGGCATATTACATGAAAGTTAACCCTGATGGAAAAACTGTTGCAGCAGTTGACCTTATTGTGCCAGAAGCAGGCGAACTTATGGGTGGAAGCCAAAGAGAAGAAAATTTAGATGTACTTTTAAAAAGGATGCATGACCTAAATGTTGATGAGAGCAAACTTGATTGGTATGTTAATTTAAGGCGTTTTGGCGGTTGTGTTCACGCAGGCTTTGGAATGGGTTTTGAAAGACTTATTATTTATTTAACAGGTATGGATAATATTAGAGATGTTATACCTTTTCCAAGAACTCCAAAAAACTGTCAATACTAATATTGCAGTAATTAAAATTTTAAAAAAAGTAGGCAGTGCCTACTTTTTAATTTTTTTACTTATTTAATTCTTCTAAAAGTTCTTCTGCGTGCATTTTTGCTAAATCCACTTTTCTGCTATATTTTGCTTCTGCCTTAGTAGTTTTAACTGAAGCAGTTCTATAGATAGTGCAAATTCCTTGCAATGTTTAAGTATTTCATAGTCTGCTTCTGCCATTTTTGCAAGGTTTTTTGATATACTGCCTATATGGAACTTCCGTGAGCAAAACCTAAATAGTTGGCAAAATCTGCTGAAATTTATTGTACAATTATTTTATTAAACGCTTGTTTTGTGATATCATATATTATATGAACCAAATGTTGAAGGAAAAACTTTTGACTTTGCCAACATCCAGTGGTGTTTATTTAATGAAAGATAGCACTAATAATATTATATATGTGGGCAAAGCAAAAAATTTAAAGCGAAGGGTTAATAGTTATTTTATTGGTAACGACAAGCCAATTAAAACTTTTAATTTGGTGCAAAATATTGCAGATTTTGATTTTATTTTGACTCCAAGCGATACTGACGCTTTTTTGCTTGAAAACAACCTAATAAAAAAATATCAACCGCATTTTAATATTTTGCTAAAAGATGGAAAGAATTATCCCTATTTAAAAATAAATTTAAAAGAGGATTATCCTAAACTGGAAATTACAAGAAAAGTTAAAAATGACGGCTCAAAATATTTTGGGCCATACTTTAACGGCATTTCACCTACAGAAATTTTAAAAATCGTTTCACGCGCATTTTGTTTAAGAACATGTAATAAAAAAATTGATGCTGGTAAGGAAAATGGCAAGCCTTGTTTAAATTATAGTTTAGGGCTTTGCAGTGGTGCATGTTGTGGATATATTACAAAAGAAGAATACAAAAAGCAAATTGACAAGTTGATTGAATTTTTAAAAGGTGACACAAAAGAAGTTGAGCAAATTTTAAAACAAAAAATGCAACTTGCCAGTGATACTCAAAATTATGAAAAAGCAATTGAAATTAGAGATGAAATAAAATCATTAAATAATTTAAAGCAAAAATACACAACACAATTTCCAAAATTATTCAATCAGGATGTTATGGGATACTATTCCACTGGTACAAATGCGGTTATAACAACAATGATAATAAGAAATGGAAAACTTATGGGCATTGAAAACTTTACACTTAATAATTTGCAGGATTTTGAGTCAATTGCAAGTTCATTTTTGCTTCAATATTACAGCAACAGACAGATACCTAAAAAAATTGTTTTACCACAAAATATTTTAGACGAAAGCGAAATTTTGGCATTTTTATCACAAAAAAGTTCTCAAAATGTGCAATTTATTGTTGCTCAAAAGGGAAAAAACAAAAGGCTTGTTGAACTTGCAAGTCAAAACGGAAAGGAATATTTGGAAAAATCTATAGGTATTACCAAAACAAGAGAAATGAAAACAATGGGTGCAATAAGCAGATTAAAAGATGTTCTAAATTTATCAAATCCGCCTTATAGAATTGAATGTTATGACATATCACATATTAGTGGCACAAATGGTGTTGCCAGTATGGTAGTGTTTATAAATGGTGAGCCGGCAAAAACTCATTACAGAAAGTTTAATATTAAAACTGTTGAGGGAAATGATGATTTTGCAAGTATGCAAGAAGTTTTGAGTAGACGTTTAAGTGAATTGAAAAGTTCAAATGACATCAGTTTTTCATCAAATCCCAATTTAATTGTTATTGATGGTGGCAAAGGTCAACTTTCTAGCGTTGCAGAAATTTTGCAAAGTTTGGGTTCAAATATACCATTATGCTCGCTAGCAAAACAAGAGGAGGAGATTTTCACAATTAATAACACGGATAGCATTAAACTTAAAAGAAGTGATGTTGCTTTGCAATTACTCCAAAGAATTAGGGATGAAGCCCATAGATTTGCTATAACTTTTCACAGGTCAAAACGAGGTAAGGCAATGGTTAAAAGTGAATTGGATGAAATTAAAGGCATTGGCAAAGTTAAAAAAACGCTTTTATTTGATAAGTTTGGTAGTATTGAAAACATTAAAAATTCAACTATTCAGGAACTAATGCTTGTTAAAGGAATAACTGAAAGTGAAGCAATTGAAATTTTAAATATTTTAAATAAAAAATAGGCATTTTGCCTATTTTTTTGTGTTATTTTAGTTTTTATCGTCTGTAAAGTAATAGGTGCTTACATTAAAATAATATGCAAACATATTACAATATCGAAATTAGGTATTCTAGTTGGTATTGGCTAAGTCCTTTTTCAATTCTAAGTTCTTTAATGTATTACCAAAATTATTTTTCATAATTAAGTTTTGTCAAGTTTTCGGCATTTCTAGATATATTCTAAAAAAATATTTGGAAATGATGGTAAACTCAACTCCAAATATATCATTAAAATCGCTAAATCAATAAAAGCTAAAATTAGTGATTTATTATTATTTAAATTAAATTTTCGGTTCAAATCCTTCAAAAATCACATTGTCTGAGCATTGAATTGCTTTTATATATTCCTCTTGTTTTTTTACTGTCCAAGTTAGTAGTGGTACTTCAAGTTTTTTCGTAAATCTGTTTGGTAAATTGTTTATGTCATAACTTACAAAGTCCTGATGAGTATATTTTTTCATACCAAGTCTTTTTAAAATTGCTTTCTTAATAAAACTAAGTTTTACGCCTTTAAAATAACTTGAAAGTTGGCCTCTCCATATTTTTGGGGCATGCTCATAAAACCATTTAAGAGTGTAAGGGTTAAAACTTTGAATTGCATATTCGCCTTTATAATTTTTTAGTAAGTCCAGTACGCGTTTTTCAAGTTCTCCAACCTTGTCATTATTTTTAATTTCAACAAGAAGTGGAGTTTTGCCATTTACAAGTTTTAAAACCTCTTCAAGTGTTGGTATTTTTTCGTCACTTTCCAAAAGTTTAATACTTTTCAGTTCCTCTTTTGTAATGTTTTGAATGTATTTATCTTTTTCAGTCATTCTGCTCATTTTGCTGTCGTGAAATACTACCGGTGTGCCATCTTCGACTGCCTGAACATCAAGTTCTATTGCATATCCATATTCGATTGCATTTTTAAACGCAGCAAGGCTGTTTTCCGGATACTCTTTGTTCCAAAAACCTCTATGTGCAATCATCTTTTCTACCAAAAAACTTTTCCAAATGTCATCGCCTTCTTTGTGTCCAAAATAATATTCTTTTTCTTCAACAACGCTTTCTTTCTTTTTTGTTTGTTTATTCTGTTGCTGGGTTTTTTGTTTACGATTTGATAATTGTTTTTTTTGTGATTTTTTTTCGTTTTTTTGCAACTTTTTTTCTTGTACTTTTGTGTTTTTATTTTTCATATTGTTATTTTATCACATTAATAAAATTCTAGCAAATGTTTTTATTTGTAATTACATTTGATTATTTTGTAAAATTTGATATAATTATATAGATTTTACAGAAAGCGGTAAATAATCATAAAACTCTAGAAGGTATTAAATGACAGATAAATCACACATAAGAAATTTTTGCATTATTGCACATATTGACCATGGCAAAAGCACGCTTGCAGATAGGCTTATTGAAAAAACTGGACTTGTTGCAAAGCGTGATATGAAAGATCAATTGCTTGACAACATGGAACTTGAGCGTGAAAGGGGAATAACAATTAAACTAACACCAACCAAAATGAACTATGTTTATAATGGCGAGAATTACGAACTTAATTTGATTGACACCCCCGGGCACGTTGATTTTTCGTACGAGGTTTCACGAAGTTTAGCCGCGTGTGAAGGCGCAATACTAATTGTTGATGCAACGCAAGGTGTACAAGCACAAACACTTGCAAATTTATATCTCGCTATTGAAAATGATTTAGAGATTTTGCCAGTTATAAATAAAATAGATTTGCAAAGTGCAGATATACCTAATGCAATTAAAGAAATTGAGGAGATTTGTGGCTTAGATGGAAAGAATGCACCACAAATCAGCGCAAAAAATGGTATTAATATTGAAGATGTTTTAAACAAGATTGTTACAGATATTCCAGCCCCAAAAGGCGAGGAAAACGCGCCACTAAAAGCCCTTATTTTTGATAGTTATTACGATAACTACCGCGGTGCAATTTGTATGGTGAGGATAAAAGAAGGTAGTATTAAGCCAGATCAAACGATCAAAATGTTTTCAACTGGCAGAGAGTACGAGGTTGTTGAAGTTGGATATTTTGAGCCTCAGTGCGTACCTTGCGATGAGTTAAAGGCAGGCGAAGTTGGTTGGATATCTGCAAGTATTAAAACAATTAGTGATATTAAAGTTGGCGATACAATTTTTAGAAAGGACCAGCCAATTTATGATCCACTTCCAGGATACAAAGAAGCAGTGCCAATGGTTTATTGCGGTATATTTTTGGAAGATGGCAGTAAATATCAAGAGCTCAAAGATGCATTAGAAAAACTTAAACTAAACGATGCAAGTTTAAGTTATGAGCCAGAAAAAAGTGAAGCATTAGGCAGTGGGTTTTTGTGCGGGTTTTTAGGTCTGCTTCATATGGAAATTGTGCAGGAAAGGCTTGAGCGAGAATTTGACCTTGATATTATTTCAACAACTCCTAGTGTTAATTATAAAATTTTAAAAACAAATGGCGAGCAAATGGAAATTTCAAACCCAGCCAGTATGCCAAAACCACAAGAAATCGATACAATTAGTGAACCTTGGTGCAGTGTTGAAATTTTCACGCCTCCTGAATATGTTGGCGGGCTTATAAGTCTTTGCATTGAAAAACGTGGCGAGCAAAAAGATTTAAAATATATTGATAGTAAACGTGTAAATCTATCTTTTGATATGCCACTCAATGAAATCATTAGCGACTTTTTTGATAAAGTTAAAAGTGCAAGTAAAGGTTATGCTAGCCTTGATTATGAAATTAAGGAATATAGACCAAGTGACCTTGTTAAAATGGACGTGCTTTTAAATGGGGAAATGTGTGATGCTCTATCTACAATTGTGTATAGGCCAAACGCATACAGCCGTGGCAAAGCAATAACCGAAAAACTTAAAGAAATACTTCCAAGGCAAATGTTTGAAATTCCAATTCAGGCTGCAATTGGTGGTAAAATAATTGCAAGGGAAACCATTAAGGCAATGCGTAAAGACGTGCTTGCTAAGTGCTATGGCGGAGATATCACACGAAAGAAAAAACTTCTTGAAAAACAAAAGAAGGGCAAAAAAAGAATGAGACAACTTGGCAAAGTGCAAATTCCAAGTGATGCTTTCATAAGTTTACTTAAAATATAAAAATAAAATATCAGTGTGCAAAATGAAGCATATTGATATTTTTTGTAGCAATAGCAAAATTAGATAAAAAATTTTAAAAAAGTTGTTGACA
>DMLH01000093.1 GCA_003453435.1 Clostridiales bacterium
TAAATATTTAAAAAAATAAACGCATAACACGAAGTTATACGTTTATCAATGTTTTTTAATTCTTTTATATTTTTTTGACCTAGTACGCTTATTAATCTTTTTTGTATTTTTCTTTTTTTGCCTATTTAAATCTTTAAGTTGCATTTCAAGCAATAACTGCTCTGCAGGATAGACTTTTTCGTTAAGTTCCTCTTTTGTGACTAAATTACTATTTTTAATAATTTCCTCAGTATCATAATTTTTATGATATTCAACACCAGTTAAAGTTTGTTTTAACAGTTTATCTTCTTCTTGCGATTGTACAACCTCTATTGTTTCTATGTTTTCTATTAAGGTTTCCCTAAATGAATGCTTTTGAGTACCACCCGCCTCACATAATGCCTCGGCTTGTTTTTTCCTTTCATATCGTCTATTTCCAATAACAAAATCATAAACCAAAACAACTAAACCTTGAAGCAAATAAATATAATATGTCACAATCCTCCATGTAATAAGTGGTAAAAATGGTGCTTCAAATATGTTTCCAAAAATGACTAAAAACATTGCTTCTGCACCACCACTTGCACCAGGGGTAGGAACAAATGCCAACGTTAAACCACAAATTACTGATTTAATGAATACATAGAATATTGTTATATTTAAACTATCAAAAGTAGCAGCAGGTAAAAATGCTCTACATACGAAATATGCCATTAAATTACTTATAACGATATCTAGAATTGCAAGCAACATTTCACTTAGTAAAACAAAAGGACTTGATGCTAGTGTTTTAAAAGTTTTTTGATAATTTACAACAAAACGCATAACCTTTCTAAACGTTTTTTGATAGTTTTTAACGATGTGCATTTTAGAAAGTAATTTCAAAACCCAAATAACAAGTTTGGGGCCAAATCTTTTTGAAATTGATAGCAAAATAATAGATGAAAATATTACAACATTGATTGATACGGCAATCCAAGCGACAGTTGTTGTGACAGGATCAGTTGCACTACCAAATTTAAGTGCATTGTATATAAGCACAAACACACAAATAAATACGTAAGAAATTTGCCATGTAATATATTTCATAAGAGGTATTCCAGTTGAAACGTCACCTCGAATTCCACGCTTATTCATGTAAAGCATTTGAAATGGCTGACCGCCTGTTGACATTGGTGTTATGGAATCATAATATCTTCCCAGTGCACTAACTTTATAGGACAAAATTAATCTGTTTTGTTTTGTTGAACGCCTAATTAAAATAAATATTTTTAATGTTTCAATAAGCATTAAGGCAACAAATAATCCTACAAGCACGCCTATATAAATCCAATTAGGTGCAACCATTTTATCTTTTTTTTCTGAACTTAACTGCCAAATAAGTATGCCTGCGAGCAATGCTATATTAAAAACAAATGTTAAAACATTGATTATCTTTTTTCTTTTTGCATTACGTTTTATTTTACTTAATCTTTCAGCCTCTTTAGCCTCACGACTTTTAGTTAAATATTTTTTTGTTAAATCTGCATTTGTGTTTGGCAAAAATGGCGAGTACTTCACCCGCATGTTTTTTATAATAGCACTTAATTTTATTTTTTTTGCCAAAATTTTCACCAACTATATTTTATGTAAAATTACGTATTATTATTTATAATATAACATCTTATAGAAATTAAGTCAATTAGAAATATTAAAAATAGGTAGAAATCTACCTATTTTTTTTAAAACAAATCCTCATATGCGCTTGTGTAATATACAATTTCCAAATTGTTTTTTGCAGTTTCAATAATGCTTCTTTGATAATTTGACCAAGTGCTTGCATAAACAACCTCATAAGCCAAATCATACAACGATTTATCAACTCTTAGTTTTAATGGTGTGTTATAAAGTTTTGCAGCACTGTTATAGTCCATGCCTTCCACTTGTTCAATTGTTAATTCATTTTTGAAAATTCCAGCATTAAATATTATATGATATCCGCTGTAATTATCTTGACTTACAAACACTGCCTCACTAATATTTCCGCCATCTTCCGCTTCAAGTGCAAGTGCCCTACTAGCATCTGCAAATTCTTTAACCATTTTATCCTGAACAGTTGTGTCTAAATTTACAGCATAATAAGTGTTTTTATTAGGATTACCATTGCTGTCTTTATTTGTCATACCGCCATCTTGGCCATATTTATAGATAAATTTGTTAAATGCAATTGCTTTGTCTCTTACGCTAGATATACTTGCAAGTGTTGTTTGAATTTCTGCATAAACCTCTTCAACAGTTTTTTCTTCATCGGTTTCATTGCCCTCTTCGTCTCTTGCTTTTACTTTAGTTCTTTTTAAAACTGCCTGATAAGAGGCATCGTATTGTTCCTGACTAATTATGCCAGACTCAAAGTCACTTTTAAGTGTTTTAATTTCCTCTAATTGTTCATCACTAAGTTTAATTAAAACGTGACTCACCGCAACAAAAGCCTTCTTTTCACCGCTTTCATTTACGCCATAATCTTTGTGATAATAAATTGTTGTGTTATCATTTGAAGTATCACTCATAAACTCAACGTATTTAGAATAACTATCTTCAAGTGACTCTTGTTCATAATTTTCATAACTTCTACCAACAAGTTGTTTGTAGTAACTTACAACTTTTTTGTTGAAGTCAACATCAATTTCTTGAACATATCTTTCATAAACATTTTGGAATTCCGAAATGTACTTATTGTTGTTGTAAATTTCCTGAATTCTTTCAAGTTCATAAATAAATGCTATTTTTTCATCTGCTGATAATTCCAAATTTGAATATAAATTTGCAAAATCGTCTTCGCTTACAGTTTTTAAATCTGACACTTTTAAGTGTTTATTTTTATAGTTTAAAGTCAACTTTTTAATGTATCTTTTAAATGCTTTTTGACTTATTTCAACGTCGCCAGTTTCATCTTGCACAAAATCACCAACTGTTGTGGCTACTTCTTCCGCAGGTTCAAGTTCTGGCTCAATTAAAGACCAAACTCCATCTTCATACTTAACTTTTTTCTCATACTCTTTAAAAGGCTCAAACTCTTTTTCTTCCTCTTCATCTTCCTTGCTTATTTCCATGCCTTTAGCGAGTTTAATTTCATCTTCAATTTCTTTAATTTGACTGTTAACAGATTCAAAGGTTTCTTTCCAAACAGCATTTTGCCAAACATTTTTGTTAAATATAATTTTTGTGCCATATAACATTTCGCCGTTATTTTCAGTGATAATTTCTTTGGCTTTTCTAACTAAAATTTCTCTGTCAATTAAACTATCAATTGTAGTTTTTAACGCTTTTTCCGTTGTGTATCCCTGAGATTGAACATACTGATAGCCAACACTGTTGTAAGCCGAAATTAAATCTTGCTTAGAAATTTCAATTTCTCCCGCAGTTGCCACTGTTCTGTTTAAGTATTTTTCAACATTTCTTTGCACCAAACTGCAACCAGAAAATGCAAAAGATGATGTTAACAAAAGACATATAAGTAATTTTCCAAATTTTTTCACAATTCAACTCTCCATTATAAATATCAGCATTATTATACATTATTTATTGTCTAAAGGCAAATAATTAGACAAAAAAATATTATATTTAATATGTTTTTGTTTTGTTGGACTTTATTATTTAATTTTAGACACGATTTGATTGTATTTTAATCTTAAACATGCTTTTTCTATCCAATTAATTTATTTTTCTTTTTCAGCAATCATTAGCGCTTTTTCAAATACTTCACATAACAGCCTTAGTTTCTTCCTGATTGAATACTCTCTAAGCATAAAATTCATAATTGAGCCAGTATCAGAATAATAAACTTTTATTTGCAACTGTTTAAGCGAGTTGTAAATGTTTTTATTTAACATGGTTGTTTTGTCATAGAATTCTGCCTGACACCTTTCTTTATCTATGTTAATTTTTTTTACTTCAAATTCTCTTGCCAAATTTCTAAGTAGAGCAACATACGCCAAATTTTCAATTTCTTCCGGAACTTTGCCGAAAAGGGTTTCAATTTCATTAAGTACCTTGTTTAATTGCTGGCTTGAATTAATTTGTTTTAGATTGTTGTAAATTCTAAATCTATTCTCACTACTTTCAATATAGTTTTCTGGTATATAGCAATTTGTTGCAACATCAAGTTTTATATCTTTATATTCCTTTTGCTTTTGCCCTTTAATTTCGTTTACTGCTTGGCTTAAAATTTTGCAATACATGTCATAGCCAACTTTTGCCATATGACCACTTTGTTCTGCACCCAAAACATTACCACAGCCACGAATCTCCAAATCCTTCATAGCAATTTTAAAACCACTGCCAAGTTCCGTAAATTCCATTATGGCATTTAAACGCTTATACGCATCTTGACTAAGAGTAACGTTCTTTTTAAAAGTAAAATATGCATAGCCTAAATTTTTACTTCGTCCAACCCTGCCTTTTAATTGATAAAGTTGACTTAAACCAAGTTTATCTGCATCTATAACAATAAGTGTGTTAGCACTTGGCAAGTCAATTCCATTTTCTATTAAAGTTGTACTGATTAAAATGTTTGTGTTGCCCTTGTACAAATTTAAAATTTCATTTTCAAGTTCTCCAGCATCCATTTGGCCGTGAGCAACACCAATTTTTATATCTTTGCCCACAAGTGACCTAATGTGACTTGCAAAATCATAAATGGTTTCAACCCTATTATAAATAATCAAAACTTGTCCATTTCGTGCAAGTTCTCTATTTATGGCACTTAAAACCATTACATCACTATACTCTGCCACTGTTGTTTGCACAGGCAGTCTGCCTTTGGGTGGAGTTGTAATTAAACTTATGTCTCTAATTCCTACAAGCCCCATGTGCAGAGTACGAGGAATTGGAGTTGCAGAAAGGGTTAAAACATTAATGTTTGATTTTAGTCTTTTAATTTTTTCTTTGTCGCCAACGCCAAATCTCTGTTCTTCGTCTAATATTAAAAGCCCTAAATCCTTAAATACTACATCACTTGAAAGTAGCCTATGTGTTCCACAAATTACATCAATTTCTCCATTTTTTAGTTTTTGTAATATTTGAATTTGTTCCTTTTTTGTTTTAAATCTGTTTAAACACTCAACGTTAATTCCAAAAGCCTCTAATCTAGATTTGGCTGTATTATAGTGTTGTTCTGAAAGTATTGTTGTTGGTGCCAAAAAGCAAGTTTGCTTGTTATTGCTTGCGGCAATAAAAGCACTGCGTAGTGCAACTTCAGTTTTTCCATAGCCAACATCTCCGCACAAAATTCTGTCCATAACTTTTCCGCTTTTCATGTCACAAATAACATCACTAATTGCAGAAATTTGGTCATCAGTTTCATCATAAGGAAAAGTGTTTTCAAATTCAATTAAACTTTTCTTGTCAACTTCATATTTAACACCACGTATCTGTTCACGTTCACGATAAAGCCCTATCAAATCAAATGCAAGTTCTTTTAATTTTGATTTAACTTTTGCCTTTGTGTTTTCAAATTCCTTACTGCCCAATTTGTTTAATTTAGGTTCCTTTCCGGAAGACACATATGTTGATATGAGACCAATTTGCTCAGTAGGCAAATATAGTTTATCACCACCATCATACTGCAAAATGATATAGTCCTTTTCATAATTTGAAAATTTTAGTCTTTGCACACCTTGACAAAGGGCAATTCCAAAATTTTCATGCACAACATAGTCACCCGCTTTTGGCAACGTAAACTCATCTTTTTTATTATTTGCCACAACTTTTTTTGTTGAGGTTTTTTTCAAAAGTTCTTTTGTACCAATAATTACAAGTTTATCTTCAATAAAAATGCCACCATATGTAATGTCTTCACTTGAAACAATCACCTCACCCGCTGACAAACTGCTTAAATTTTCAACATCATTTTTAAGTTTAACATTAACGTTATTTTGCGATAAAAATTTGCATAAATATTGTGCTATACTTTGGCTACCAGCAAAAATAACAATTCTGTTATTAAACTCGCAATAATACCTAACATCCTCAAGTAGCAAGTCATAATTACCATAATAATTTGTTTCTGCGCTAGACTTATAACTTTCAATATGTGTTGGCTGAAATATTTTATTAGCAGTTGTAATTTGCTGAAATGATACCATTTGAAAATTTAACTTAAAAACGTCATCATAAGCAATAAATCTATTTTTTTGCCCTAACAAAATTTCGCCACTTTTAAGCAACAAATCATAACTGTTTTTAAATTGCTCGTATTCATTTTTTAAACTATCAACAATAAGTTTTGTATCATCAAAAACAACAAGAGCATTACTATTTACATACTGAGAAATACCACAACACTCAACATAAGACACTAGCCAATTTTTAATGTATAAATAATTTTCGGCTTCAAAATTAATTTTAAATTCTTCAAAGTTTGTTTTTAATTTAATTTGCTCGTTTGCGTCTAAATTCTTAACACTTTTATGAAAATCCGCTTCAATAATACTGTACAATTGAGATTTATTCTCAATTCGAAAAATAAAATCACTTGTTGGTAAAATATCAAAATTTTTAATTTTTTTAATACTTTTAAAATCATCTAGGTTATACATTGTTATGCTTTCAATTGTGTTGTCAAAAAACTCAATTTTAACAGGATAATCACATGAAATATTAAATACATGTACTGTATCTCCTCTAACTGAAAACTCGCCTTTTGACAGGACTAAATCAACTTGTTTATAACCGTTATTAATAAGACTTTGTATCAGTTGTTTTTGACTGTATTCAAAGTCATCTTTTAATGATATGATTGAGTTTTTAAAAATTGATGGTGATGAAAATTTTTTCATCAAAACTGATGGCGAAATTATTAAACAATCAACCTTACCTTTCGAAAGTTCACTTAATGT
>DMLH01000086.1 GCA_003453435.1 Clostridiales bacterium
AGTTCAAATCTCCTCATCTGCACCAATATAATTATCTTTCTAACCTAGTGGTTGGATTTTTTATTCTTCTATTTTAATTGATAATGTTTTAAAAGCCATTTAAAAAATCATAGTAATTATAACTAAATTGAAAAAAACAAATTAATCAAAAATTGCACATTGACAAATATTTTATACTATGGTATAATAACAATAAATGCATAGGAGGTTTTATGGCAAATAAAGGATTTAGAAAAGGAATTAGAAAAACTGAATCCGGCATTAAAAGTTTTGGGGGTTCACATCTTACATTTGATGCTCAGGAGGAAATAGAAAAAATGACTCCATCCAAAGCGGCAGAAGTATTGGATGCAAAAGAAACAATTAATAATATTAAATTAAAATTTAAAAAAGCAAAAAAACTATCTAACGAGGATATAAATTTTTTAACAACTTACTATGCTGAAAATCCTAAAAAAGTAGATAAAAAAGCTAAAGGTTTATTAAAAGATCTCTCAGCAGTATTGTATAGCCCTGAAGTTTCACTTAAAGTTGCTCAAATTTTAGGCCACAACAAAAGATTTCAAGCCAAAGCAGAAAAAGAGCCAGAAATTGCACTTAGGTATGCTGAAACTGTAAAGAAGGCAAAAATTAAAGATATTGAAAAGGCCATAAAACGTCACTTTAAAAAGAACCCGAGCGAAAAAGAAGTTGAATACTTAATTAAAATCTCTAGTCATCCTAGAGTTAAAGAAAAACGTATCGTAAACACAATACGTTCTAAAAAAGACTTTTCACTACTAAAAACCTATGTAAATTCAAATAAAAACGCTAATATTGAACTTGTAAACAAAATGGTTGCTGCATCTGTTAAGAGAAATCCAAAAAAAGGATATATGATGACAGCCGCTTACGTAAACGAAAACAATAAAGTTGTTGTGCAAGATATTGCAGATTTGATTTACGGCAAAGATGAAAACATTAAAAATGAGAAAAAAGCAAAGAAAGAAAAATATTTAGAAAATGTTAACAATATATTACTTAACATAGCTAATGCGCAAAAAATTGCTGAAAACTCTGCACTTGAAGAAAGTAAAATTACTCAACAAATTTTTAACACAAGCAAAGAAGAAATAACAAATCTAGATTTAATAGACGACTCAACTTTCTATAAGGAAAATAAAGAAGCAGTTGAAATGGCAAGAGAAGCACTTTATAACGATTATATTGCCAAAGAAAGAGAAAAATCTAAACAGGAAATTGAAGGAATAAGAAGTCAATTTCCAAACGAAAAAGCATATGAAAAATACGTAAATGAAATAAGACAAACAAAAGCATACCAAAAAGCTTATGCAAAATATAAGAAAATGTATGCAGAAGCTAAACAAAACTTAACAAAGGAAGCAATTGAAACTGTTAAAAGTAATTTGGATACTGAAAGTAAAAAAGAAACATTAGATAGATCATCTGGCGTAAGACAAAAACCTGAAAGTTCAACAAAAGAATCTGCAAAACCTGAAGAAGAAGTTGAATTAATCAAATAGTTTTAAATATCAAAAAAACCACAATTATTGTGGTTTTTTTATTAAAACCTAAAATTCACAACCATTTTTATTTTACTATCTTATAAAATTTTGCAACATGCAATACTAATTAATCCAAAATATATGAACCTTTTATTGCAGTTTGAGTTTCGTAAATATAAATTGTACCATTTTGAGTGTAGTCCACATTTTCCCCATCAACCTGCTTTGTATCGTAAATACTAAAAGCATAATTTATTTTTTCACTCATTTGATTTGATGATTTTTGAATTAATATTTTTACACCACTACGCATTTTAATCAAAAGTTGGTCTGCCTTATTATAATTCATTTCAATGCTCTCAACTTTTTCTTTAATTTGCTCGTAATCATTTTTCCACTCTCTAAATGAATTAAACAAAGTTTTATAATAATCGTTATTAATTTTGAAAAAATCACCTGCTTCCAAATTTTGCTCTTTTAAATCACTATTCAAAATTGCAATACCATTATTTGCAGTATTATTATAAACATCAAGAAGTTTTAATACTTTCATATCTTCGTCAACAACAGCATACTTATTGTTTTTAAGTTTTATTACAAAGCACTCGTTTCTTTCAATTGCATGTATAATTATTTTGTTAGGAAATTTTGTTTCTAAATTGATAACTTTTATGTACGAGCATGATTTTTCCAAATTTTTTATGTAGTTTGCTTTGTTGGAGAAAAAAACATTTTCGCCATATCTAAAACTTCCGCCTTCAATTATACTTTCTTCTTGTCCGGTTAAAACATTAGTTTCCAACATGAAATTAAGTTCAACATATTTCAATGAAAAAATTGCGCTTGATAAAACAACAAACACGGTAAAAAATATTAAAATAATTAAAAATATTGCTAATCTTTTGTTTTTCACGTTACTCTCTCAATTTCAGCACCCAAAATTTGTAAATCATTTTCTATGTGGTCATATCCCCTATCAATAAATTTCACATTGTCAACCGTCGTGTAACCGTCTGCATTAAGTCCCGCAAGAACTAAACTCGCGCCCGCTCTAAGATCAGTTGCGGAAACATCTGCTCCACTTAGTTTTTCCACGCCATGAACAACAGCAATATTACAAAACACTTCAATTTTTGCACCCATTTTAATAAGGTCTGGCACTTGTTTAAATCTGCCATCAAAAAGTTTTTCGGTAATAACACACTTGCCACTGCTTACAGCCATTAAACTTAAAAACACGCTTTGCATATCTGTTGGAAATTTTGGAAAAACTCCGGTTGTAATACTTCTTAATGATTTACATCTTTTACTTGCCAACAGACTTATTTTATCATTTTTAACATCTAATTGGCAACCACAAAAAGAAAGTTTTTTTAAAACGCTTGTTAAATGATTAGGGTTGATATTACAAATTTCTACATTGCCACCAGTAATTGCACACGCAGTTAAATATGTACCCGCTACAATTCTATCACCTATTGGCAAATATGTTATGCTATGTAGTTTATCAACACCGAAAATAGTTATTGTGCTAGTACCTGCGCCATAAACCTTTGCACCCATATTGTTTAAAAAATTGGCAAGGTCTACAACCTCTGGCTCCTTTGCACAATTTTTAAGAGTTGTTTTACCCTTCAAAAGCACGCTAGCAAGCACTAAGTTTTGAGTGGCGCCAACACTTTGCTTTTCAAAAGTAAAAATTCCTGGCTGCATACTGCTGCCATCACAATATAAATAGCCATGTTCTTCCACAATTTTAACTCCTAATGCCTGCAAACCTTTAAGGTGTAAATCAATCGGTCTACTGCCAATCATACAGCCACCTGGCTGGCCTATAACACATTTTTTCATCCTGCCAAGTACAGCCCCTAAAAAAATGATACTTGCTCTAAGATCTTTCCCAAGTTCGTTGCTAACCAAAAACTTATCAATATTTTTTGAGTTAATTGACAGTGTGTTTTCAAATTTTATAATACTTGCACCAAGTGAACGCAAAATATCACACATTTTTTTTATATCGCTGAATTCTGGCACATTTAAAAGTGTAACTTCACCATCACACAAAACGCTGCCGGCTAGTATAGGTAAAAGTGCATTTTTGCTTGAACAAATTTCTAAACTTCCAAACAATTTATGACCGCTATGTACTCTTAATTTCTCCATATATATTTTTATTCAAAAAAAGGTATACTTTGTGAAATTTCACAACTAAGTATACCTATTTATAAATTTTTAGAAATTTTTTTACATTTGATTTTAAAATACATAACAAAATTTTTTACTATTGATGTCACATTTCCATATCTTCTTCATTTTCTAACTTTATATATGGGTTTGTTATTTTATAAACTCCCATCAAGGAATAATTTTTATTGAACACTTTTGGAAGTGTGTTAAAAACCTCAATCTCTGCATTTGAGCCAGTTTTGCTAAACCAGTTTCCATTTCTGTCCTGAAGCATAAAGTGCACATCATTGCCTAAAAATTCGTCATGCATAAGATAGTAAGCAATTTTCCATTGATTTTTTT
>DMLH01000031.1 GCA_003453435.1 Clostridiales bacterium
CTCCCAACGCGAAACAGTTGCAGTTGTTGTTTTGCACAATTCTGCAATGTCTTGCTGCGTTACATTATTTTGTAATCTAAGCATTTTTAAATTTTCACTAAAATTAACTTTCATATAAAAATTATTACATAAAACGTAATATTAAACTTGAAACTTACGTTTTGCGTAACATATATTTATAAAAAATAGGTGAATTAACACCTACTTTAAATTAACAAATTAAAATGTATTAATTTTTTGGATAAGGCAAATCTATATCAGTTAAGCCTAACATATAAAAGCAGTATTTGGGCTTTACGAATTATTGAGGTACATAAAAAGGGCTACTAAGCAACGTGGCTTAATAACCCTCATTAAGTTTTTATTCCATCATCACATGATGGTTATTTTTTGTTCCTTGTAATAAGGAAACGTTCGCACAAATTCCCAATTATTCACTTATTTTAACTGCTGAAACATTAGTTCTTCCAGATTCTGTAATTGGATCATTATTTCCTATAATAAGTGAAGCTGAATCTTCATTATTAATACGATCATCATAAACTAATGATACGAACAAAATGAAAGTAATTACTATCTGCTAAATTCTGAACTCACATAAATAGCATATCCATTTGGGTATCCAGACCATAAATCCAAGTCTAATGAATACGTTAATATTCCTGCATTGTACTCAAAAACATAATCCATTCCAGTAGTCCCGTTACTCGTCCATGTTGATTTAGTGGCGTTTGATAGATTATATGAAATTTGTTTGCCATTAATCGTAAACTTAACAGTGCCAGTAGCATTATATCCATTTTCGCTGATTGTTACGTTTGATAAATCTGCTACAACATTAACAAGCATTTCTTCACCATTATTTATCCATGAGTTACCTGCACCACCATCATGATAAGCATGTTTATTAGTAGAATTAAATGTACAACCATTAGTAATCAAAGTATTACCAGTAGAACCCGGATTGCCACCATTAAAATTAACAATATTTTGTATATTTGCATTTGTTTCTACGGCGTTAAGAGTACAACCATTTAGAGTCACAGTATTGAAAGATGAGTAATCATTTGTTTTAAGTGTGGTATCAGCTTCCAAACATAATACTGCATAAGTATTTGATGCTGAAACCGACTTATTATTTGTTCCCGTTAACGTACAATTAGTAAAAGTAATTGAGTGCCCAGAACCCCATGTATTTAATGCTGACCAACCGCTTATATTACAATCTGTAGCCACAAAAGTTCCCGATGTATTTCCACACATGTTAATTGCGTAATACGTATTATTTAACACATTGACATTATTAAGTTTAATATTATAGCCCTTTATGTCAGTGTTAACCTGAATTCCTCTTTGACATTTATTATTTGAATCCAATGTTAGGTTAGTAATTGTTAAATTAACATTATTCTCATCAATCCATAAAGCACGATCAGCTGAAGTTGTAATTTTATGATTTTGTCCATCAATTGTTATATTATAAGTTATCTCTATCGTTTTAGAAACGTTGAAACTATCAGTTACAATAATATATTTTGCTTGATTACCTAGAGCATTTGTCAATTTTTCTTCAGAATCAACTTCAATGGCTGTTTTTGATTCACATACTTTAGCAACAACTTCTGGGTTTGAAATCTGTTCGGCGGCCTGTTCTTGAGCCTCGGTAGAGGATGCCTCAACAACAAGAAGTGCTAAATCTGAAACATTATACCCATTTGTTGCTTCATATACATCGTTGCCTATCGCTCCAACTGTTGCGTAAAGATTGATAATCTCAATCTTTTCTGCGTTCTTTCCATTTCTATCTACATTAGATTCAATTGTTACAACTTTCTTTGTATTTCCCTCAGTTGGAAGTGTAACTTTATCACGAGCTATCAAATTAGGAAGTTCAGCACCACTTTGTGTTGCAATAATAATGTTATCGTAAGATTCGCCTGTTGCTTGAAGATAAACTGTTTTAACACTTGCCTCCGCGCTATTTGTAAGAACAAGACGTCCAGTTTTAATGTTAACTTGGTCAACGTTTCCATTCTCATAGAAAGAATTTGTATCTACAGCAGTCAAGTTTACAACTTGTGCCTCGCCATAATGTTTAACGGTATCAGCAGGAGCATCAATAGTAAGTGTTCCACCATTAGTACGAATAACTACAGATTGTGATGAGTTGCTAACATAAGAAATACTGCTTATGTTCTCATTATAACCAACGTCAATACCTGTGTTAACGTCACTGATAGTTGCGCTGCCGTTATATCCATTTTTTAAATAGATTGAATAGCCACCAGCTGTGTAGCTTTCTGCAGTTTGCCAAAGAGCAACTTTATTGTTTGCGTCACTTACTTCTCCAGCAATAACATTACCAGTTTCTTTTTCTATAAGAGCAACTCTATCCAATGTTTGATCCCAAACAAGCAAATTACCCCTTGATTTTGCATTGATGTTTTCTACAATGTAGCCAGCATCTTGTGCGTCTAACAATGCTTCGTGCATTGTTGGGTTTTTACCAACTTGAACTTCTGCAATTGCAAGTTGATTGTTAATGTTTCTTACCATTGATTCATCGGCAGCCAAATATGCTTTGTTAATTAAACCAGAAAACATTGGAATTAACACTGCAGCCAAAATACCAATAACCGCAATAACAATTACAAGTTCAACAATTGTAAAACCTTTTTTTGTTTTATTTTTCATTTTTTCCTCCATTTATTTTTTTATATATACTATATACACTATTATAGATGATCGGCATTATATGCCTACTTAAGAAGATTGTCAAATAAAATACTAAGTAATTCTTTACTATAGTAAATCATCTTTTAATTTTTAAAACTACAACTTTATTAATATTAGAAAATTTGATTTAATTTAAAAATCTCTCAAAACACAAAAATCTTTTTGCGTTATTTTTTTTGTTTACATTTATAAATTTTTCTTTTTTATATGTAGATCTTACGCCTATAAATTTATATCCATCTGGTATGATAATTTTTACCATGTAGCCTGAGGCAATGTAAATACCATAAAAAGCAACGGATAATATTAGAAATACTTTGTACAAAAACCAAACGCTGTTTGATGCATAAGAAAATGATTTTGGATTTGTTAATGCATTTCTAATTGTTTCATACTGTTCAACGCCAACCCAATTCGAAACAGAATTAATTATAACTTTATTGTTAGTTGTGAATAACACAACAAAAAGGAATAAAACAAAGAGTACCACATTGCAAATTTTAAGCACTATTGACTTTTTTCTTAAAAGTGCTGAAAACAAAAACAAGCAAACAAAAAGTAGCAACAAATCAAACATAGCGGTACCTCCTTTTTATTTAACCTATTATTATATTACAAAAGTTTAATTTATGTCAAACAATAAATGGCAAAAATGTCATAAAAATACATATATTTTTAACAAAAAAAAACGAAATAGTTTAATAAATGAATTTTACTAATAAATTTAGTTATAAATTTATAATGCAAAAAAATATTTTTAAAATTTTAAACAAAATTGCAACCAAATTACACAATACAATTAACCGTAAATTAAAATTTGAACGTATAAAAATCGCCTGTCCGTTAGGCGGCGAAAAACTGTGGTTGGGGTGGCAGAGATTACAGTCGCGAACTCGGCGGAACGCGAGTTGCAAACACAATTTGCGTTTTGTATAACAAAACCAAATCTTGCCACACAGCAAATGGTGCGCAGCAAAAAACAGCCCACAGTATTTTTACAATTAAATGGGGTCCACAAAAATAGCAGGCTTGCCGAAACTTTTGGGGAAGGAGAAAAGCAGGTCAAAATTGGCATTTGCTTATTTAACAAAAAAAGCAAAGCCCTAAGACCTTGCTTTTCGATTGGTTGGGGTGGCAGAGATTACAGTCGCGAACTCAGCGGAACGCGAGTTGCAAATACAGTTGCGTTTTGTATAACAAAACCAAATCTTGCCACACAGCAAATGGTGCGCAGCAAAAAACAGGCTAACAGTATTTTAGTTAAATGGGGTCCCAAAAAGTAGCAGGCTCGCCGAAACTTTTGGGGAAGGAGAAAAGCAGGTCAAAATTGGCATTTGCTTATTTAACAAAAAAAAGCAAAGCCCTAAGACCTTGCTTTTCGACTGGTTGGGGTGGCAAGATTTGAACTCGCGAATGAGGGAGTCA
>DMLH01000030.1 GCA_003453435.1 Clostridiales bacterium
GACCACTATAATATTGACAGAAAATGTATAAAGAGTGGCATAGAAAAATTTAAAAGTTTAAAACGCAGATATGAATATATGGGCAAACTTAAAAATAATATTGTGATAACTGATTACGCCCATCATCCAACACAAATTTTAAACTGCATAAACGCAACGCGTGAAGTTTATAACAAAAAAATAACTGTTGTTTTTGAACCGCATACGTATTCAAGGACCAAAGCACTTATGACTGAATTTGTAAACTCCTTAGTTTTAGCCGATAACGTTATACTTTTGCCAACATATTCTGCACGTGAAAAGTCAATTAGGGGTGGCAGAAGTAGGGATATATTCGAAGCCATTTCACACATAAAAACCAAAGCAAGTTTTGTTAGATCATACAAAAAGTGTTTAAAAGAACTTGAAAAAATTGAAAATAACGTAATTTTAATACTTGGTGCAGGAAGCATTATTAAACTTGCCGAATATATAAAAAAAGAGTATTTGGAAGAACTAAATACAGGTTAAAAAACTGCCAAAATCTTTCATCATTTTTGTTTAAAACTCTTGACTATATTAAAATTATAATATATAATAGAGCAGTTAAACTAGTGAGGTGATAAAATGAAAGAAGGATTGCATCCAGACTATCATAAAGTTAAAGTTGTTTGCGCTTGTGGTGAACAATTTGAAACGATGAGCACACATAGTGGGGACGAAATAAAAGTTGATATTTGCAAAAAATGTCACCCATTTTATACTGGAAAAAGAAAAATTGTTGATTCAAGCGGTCGTGTAGATAGATTTAAGAAAAAATACAATTTGGAATAAAATTAAACTAGTAGCAATACTAGTTTTTTTTGCTACTTAAAATTTGATTTTTAAATTAAATTTATTTTCAAAATTAAGGCTAACCCATGAAATGTATTGATTTTAAAACTTATAAAAAGCAAATTGAAGCAATATTTTTAAAAAATAATATTGATAGAGAAGAAGTCAATATATTTTTTTGCGAGTTTTTTAACTGCTTCGTTAGTGAGCTTCTGTTAAAAGAAAAAATAACAAAAATAGAAAAATATAAAATTAATAGGCTTATTAGAAAAAGATTAAATGGCTGTCCTATTCAAAAAATATTTAAAAGAGCATATTTTTATGGAAATACTTTTTTTGTTAACAAAAATGTTTTATGTCCAAGGCCAGAAACTGAAATTTTAACTGAAGAGTGCATAAACTATGTTAACACGATTAGTTCAATAAAAAAAGTAAATGCTATGAAAGTTTTAGATTTATGTACAGGCAGTGGCTGTATTGCAATAACAATTGCAAAAAATACAAAAGCAAATGTTTTTGCAAGCGACATTAGCACAAAAGCACTAAAAGTGGCCAATAAAAACGCGAAAGTACTAAGTACAAAAGTTGTTTTCATTAAATCAAATATGTTTAGAAATGTTAACGAAAAATTTGATGTTATAATTTCAAATCCACCATATATACCTTCAAAAGATGTTGGAATTTTAGACATTGAAGTTAAAAAATATGACCCCAAACTGGCGCTAGATGGTGGAACTGATGGGCTAAATTTTTATAAAATAATTGCCACTCAAGGTAAAAATTATTTAAATAAAAATGGCAAAATATTTTTAGAAGTTGGTATTGGCGAGGCTGAAAGTGTTAAAAATTTACTAATTGAAAATGGCTTTGACTGTTATATTAAAAAAGATTATAATAATATAGAAAGAATTGTTGTTGGAGAATTAAAATGATTGAAAAATGCGACAAAATAAAAGAAAGAGTACAAGAAATAAGTGCACTGCTTTGTGATACATCTATTTTGCAGGATGCAAAAAGGGCAAAACAACTTGGAAAAGAACTTAAAAATTTAGAGCCTATTGCGTCACTTTATGATGAGTACTTAAAACTTGAACAAAATGTACTTGATGCTGAAGAACTTTTAAAAGTTGAAACAGATGAAACCATGAAAGCATATTTTCAGGAAGAAATTTACTCAGGTAAAGATAAAAAAGAAAAAATGGAAGAAGAACTTAAAATTTTGATGCTACCAAAAGATGAAAATGATGACAAAAATGTTATTATGGAAATTAGAGGTGGCGCCGGTGGTGAAGAGGCCGCACTTTTTGCTGCTGAAATTCTTAGAATGTATATGCATTATGCCGACATTAAACATTGGAATTTTGAGATTATTGATATAAACGAAACAGAACTTGGCGGTATTAAAGAGTGCACTGCAATGATTAGCGGGAATGGTGCATACTCAAGGCTTAAATATGAAAGTGGAGTTCACAGAGTTCAACGTGTGCCAGAAACCGAAACGCAGGGTAGAGTTCACACTTCAACAATCACGGTTGCTGTTTTACCAGAGCAAGAGGATGTTGAAATTGAAGTGCTTGAAAAAGATTTAAGAATAGACACATACAGGGCAAGTGGTGCCGGCGGTCAACATATCAACAAAACTGATAGTGCTGTAAGAATAACACATTTGCCTACAGGAATTGTTGTTGCTTGTCAGGATCAACGAAGCCAAATCAAAAACAAAGAAAAAGCAATGAATATTTTAAAGAGTAAACTTTATGATAAATATCAAACAGAGGCTGATGAAAAGTATGCTGCAAGCCGTAAAAGTCAAGTTGGAACGGGTGACAGAAGTGAAAGAATAAGAACTTATAACTTTCCACAAGGCAGAGTGACTGATCACAGAATTGGTTATACAATGTACAATATTGAAGCCTTTATGAACGGCGACATTGATGACGTTGTAACTGCACTTGAAATGGCCGACCAAAAGGCAAAATTAGAAGCTCAGGTTGCTTAAAGATTATTTAATATTTTAATTTAAATTAAATAATTAATAAGAGGTTACAATTCATTGCAGCCTCTTTTTTATGTATAAAAAAAGCCATTTTAACTAATAAAACTGGCTTCAAAAACAATTTATTCTTTTTCTGAAATAACTTTTTTATTCCACGATTTTTCTTTGCAATGCGGGCATTTCATATATCTTGTTCTTCCAATATGCATCGATAAACACACTTGTTTATATGTTGGAACATATCTATGGTGGCATTTTCCGCACTCATAATATCCTGCAACTTGTTCAATTTTTATTGCGAAGCAAACTGCAATCAAACACACCGCAAAAGCAAACACAATAAGTCCAACTTTTAGCCATATTGCCATTTCAAGGTATGATGCAATAAGTACAAAGCCTAAAAGAAATAATACACCCATAATGCCTATCACAATTTCCAGTTTAAGAAGTAATCTATCAGCTTTTTCTTTCTCTTTGGTTTTTATCTCCATTTCCGTTTCTTTTTGTTTGATATTTGTTTCCATAAAAATTTCTACCTCTTAATATTATATAAAATATTATATCACATACGTGTTACGCCATGCAAATAATTTGTTAATGTTAAAACACCTTTGCAGTCATTTTTAACTATTTATTAAATCTTACTTGAAATAATGGAAAAAACGTAATTTTAATTCATAATTTTTTCATTATTTGTTTAAATAATTTTTTTATTATATCACTATGTGATATAATATTTATATGGAAAATATGCTCAACGAAGTTCAAAACAAAATTGTGAAGGAAACCGAGGGGCCTATAATGGTTCTTGCAGGTGCAGGCAGTGGAAAGACACGAGTTTTAACGCATAGAATTGCTCATATACTAAAAAATAACTTGGCTTCACCTTTTGAGGTTTTGGCAATTACATTTACAAACAAAGCGGCAACAGAAATAAAAAACCGCTTGTTTTTGATGGGCATAAATAGTGCCACTGTTTGGGCAATGACATTTCACAGTATGTGTTGCAGAATTTTGAGATTGGAAGCAAATTCTTTAGATGGCTATACGTCAAGTTTTTCAATTTTTGACGAACAGGATAAAAAAAGTGTTATCAAAAAAATTGTCAAAGAATTAAATTTGAAAGATGATAGTTTGGTTAGTGAAGTTGATGACAAACTTTCAAAATATAAAATGAGCAATATGACACTTGATGAATATAAGGCAATAAATTGTTTTATAGATCACGACAAACTTGTTTTTGACATTATGGTTAGGTACGAAAATAGACTTAAAAGTGAAAACGCAATGGACTTTGATGACCTAATTAATAAAACATTGTGGCTATTAAAATCTAATCAGCACGTTAGAGAAAAATACCAAAGACAATTTAGATATATTTTAGTTGATGAGTTTCAGGATACCAACGAAACGCAATATGAACTAGTTAAAATTTTAGGTGCATATCATCAAAATGTTTTTGCTGTTGGAGATGAGGACCAAAGCATTTATGGCTGGCGTGGCGCAAGCATTGACAACATTAAAAGGTTTTTAAAGGATTTTAGTGGTGCAAAATTATATAAATTGGAGCAAAATTATCGCAGTACAAAAACTATAATTGATTGCGCTAATAAAATTATCAAAAACAATAAAAACAGAATTGATAAAACACTTTTCACTGAAAATATAAACGGTGAAAATGTTGTATATAAAAAGTGCTATGAAGATAAGGATGAAGCAGACTTTGTTACCAAAAAAATTTTGGAACTTGTTAAACTTAATGATTATAAGTATAAAGATATTGCAGTTTTAATGCGTCTCAATGCGTTTACAAAAAAATTTGAAGATAAGTTTGTTGCCTACAACATACCATATAAAATTTTTGGCGGATTAAAGTTCTATGAAAGGGCAGAAATTAAAAATGTTATGGCATATTTTAAACTTTTAGTTAACCCATTTGATGAGGAAAGTTTTTTGCGTGTTATAAACTTTCCAAAGCGAGGAATTGGCGATGGTGCAATTCAAAAGCTTAAGGATGTTTCTTTAGGTCAAAGTTTGTTTAATGCAACACTTAATTTAAGCAATGCGGAAACAGGTACGCTTGCAAAATTTTTGCCATTTAAAAATTTGATGACAGATTTTATACAAAAAATCAAAGAAATGACACTTTATGATTTTGCAAAATATGTGATTGATGAAACAAATATTTTGGCAGAATATAGCAATGATACTGATGAAGATACAAATAGAAAATTAAACATTAATGAGTTATTGCAAAACATCAAAAATTATCAAGATGAAAATCCAACCAAAACACTAGTTGACTTTTTGCAAATGGTTTCACTATCAACTGATATTGATAACTATGAGGAAGAAGATAATAGCGTAACTCTTGCGACAGTGCATAGTGTAAAGGGTCTAGAATTTAAAGTTGTGTTTGTTATTGGTTTAGAAGAAAAATATTTTCCAATAATTAGATTAGACAGCACTGAACTTGATATGGAAGAAGAACGAAGACTGATGTACGTTGCAATAACAAGGGCAAAGGAAAGGTTATATCTAACTTGCTCAAAATCGCGTTACATGTACGGTAAGCAAAGCTTTTCACAGATAAGCAGATTTTTAAGAGAACTTGGATATGAGACTAGGTCTCAATATTCCAATGGTTTTGGTGAATACAATAATTCAATTTATGATGATTATGAAAATGATGGCTATCCAACATACAATTCTAATTCTTATGCATATGATAGAAACAATAATAATGCGACTAATTCTCATTATTCATATAAAAAAGATTTTGGCACCAGCATAAATAACTTTATGCATAAATCTGCAAATAAAAAACCTATTGATTTTGCTGTTGGTGATAGAGTATTTCACAGCAACTATGGGGTTGGGTTTATTACATTTGTTGATAGTAGCACGCGTACTGTAAAAATTGATTTTGAAAGGTTTGGTAACAAAACTTTAAGCGTAGATTTTGCGCCAATAAAAAAGTTGTAAATACATTAATGTTATTTTATAAAAGAAAAGAATTTATTATTAATGTTCTAAAGTTAAATTGGGGTTTATATGGAAGATTTTGAACAAAAAAGGATGCAGGAACTTGTTGAGGTTATAAATTATCATAACTACAATTATTATAGTTTAGATAACCCAACCATTAGCGATGCCGAGTGGGATAAACTTTATGATGAATTATTGATGCTTGAAAAAGAAACAGGCGTTGTTTTGCCAAACAGTCCAAGCAAAAGGGTTGGTGGTGAAATTCTATCTGCATTTAAAAAATATCAGCACGAAATAACACTTTATAGTCTTGAAAAATGCAACACGTATGATAGGCTTATGGAGTGGGTTGGAGATATAAAAAAGAAAGATGCAAAAGCAGAATTTTTTGTTGAGTATAAATATGATGGCTTAACTGTTAGTTTAACTTATGAAAACGGTGTTTTAGTTAATGGCGCCACACGAGGCAATGGCAGCATTGGTGAGGATGTGACTGAGCAAGTTAAAACCATTAGAACTGTGCCGCTTACAATAGATTATAAAGGCAAAGTTATTGTGCAGGGCGAAGCCATTATGAAACTTAGCGAATTAGCAAAATACAACAAAAATGCGGCCGAGCCACTTAAAAATGCACGTAATGCTGCCGCTGGTGCTGTTAGGAATTTAGACCCAAAAGTTACTGCCAGCAGAAACTTAGATGTAATTTTTTATAGCGTAAATTATATAGACAATGCCGAAATAAAAACTCAGGTTGAGATGTATCAATTTTTAAAACGCAATAAATTTAATGTTATAAATAAATGGCAACTTTGTAAAAATTATGTAGAAGTTGAAGAGGCAGTTAAATCAATAGATGATATAAGAAATGGGCTAGATTTTTTGATTGATGGTGCGGTTATAAAAGTTAATGATATACCAAACAGAAAACTCTTTGGATACACTGCAAAATTTCCCAAATGGGCAATTGCATTTAAGTATGCAGCAGAGGAAATGAGCACAAAACTCAATTCAATTACATGGCAGGTTGGCAGAACTGGAAAAATAACCCCAATTGCAGAGATTGAGCCTGTTGAACTTGCTGGTGCAACAATAAAGCGTGCAACATTAAATAATTATAATGATATATTGAGAAAAAAGATAAAAATTAACGACTACGTTTTTGTAAGACGTAGCAATGAGGTAATTCCTGAAATTCTGGGCGTTGCAAGAGAAACGAGTGAAAGTAAACCAATTGATAAAATTGAGCGCTGTCCAAGTTGTGGAAGTAAACTTGTTGAAATAGGTGCAAATCTGTTTTGTGTAAACACCTATCATTGCCCGGAACAGATTAAGGATAGAATAACTCATTATGCATCACGCGACGCTATGAACCTAGTTGGTTTAAGGGATAAAACCGTTAATCAACTTTATGAGGTTTTAGGTTGCACAAATGTTGCCGATCTATATAAGTTAACAGCCAACGATTTATCTAAACTTGAAGGTTTTAAAGATAAAAAGATAACAAACTTTTTAGACGCCATTGAAAAATCTAAAAATGTTGAACTTGGGCAGTTCATTTACTCGCTTGGCATATCAAACATAGGCAAAAAAAGTGCAAAACTGCTTGCAAAAGAATTTAAAACTTTTGAAAACTTTAAAAATGCAACAGCAGATGAGATTAATTGCATATTCACATTTGGTGATGTAATGAGTGAGTCCATTGTTGAATATTTTAAAAACGAAAATAACTTGCAAATAATTCAAAAATTGTTTGATAGTGGAGTTAAAATAAAAGAGTTTACCGAGTCCACATCTCAAAAATTGTCCAGTTTAACTTTTGTTTTAACAGGAACGCTCCCAAACCTCTCTCGTGAAGAGGCAACCAAGATTATTGAAGATAATGGCGGTCAAGTTTCAAGTTCGGTTAGCAAAAAAACTGACTTTGTTTTGCTGGGCGAAAATGCTGGCAGTAAACTTAATAAAGCACAGGCACTTGGAATTAAAATAATTAGTGAAGCAGAACTACTTAAAATGGTTAGTTAGTTTCGGCTCTACCGAGCCGGCGGAAATTTTTTGATGATTTTTTTGTAAAGGCTAGCATTAAAACATTTTGAAAAATTTATATTTTAAAATATAATAAATAAGTTAAAAGGAAAAAAATGGAATATAAAAAAATAATTGTAGATGGTTTTGGCGGAGATAATGCGCCAAGTGAAGTTGTAAAAGGTGTTAAAAAAGCACTTGATAAAATAAAAGATATTAAAATTGTTGTAACAGGCAAAAAGGAAGAAATTAAAAAGGCTTGTCAAGAAGCTAATTTTGATTTAAATAACGATAGATTTGAAATTGTTGATGCGAAAGATGTTATAACAAATGATGATGTGCCAACCGTTGCAATAAAACAAAAAACCGAAAGTTCACTTGTTAAAGCATTTGATATTTTAAAAAAAGATGAGGATGCTATTGGCCTTGTTTCTGCGGGAAGCACGGGGGCGGTTCTTACTGGCGGATTTTTAAAAATTGGCCGAATTAAAGGTGTTTCAAGGCCTGTTCTTGCACCGATTTTACCAACAATGGCTGGAATTCCTGTAATTCTTACAGACAGTGGTGCTAATATGGATTGCAAGCCAATAAACTTAATTCACTTTGCACTTATGGCAAGTAAATATGCCGAAGCCATGTTTGGCATAAAATCACCAAGAGTAGCACTTTTAAGTGTTGGAACAGAAGATCATAAGGGCAATGAACTTGTTAAAAAAACATTTCCTTACATGAAGCAAATTGGTGTAAATTTTGTTGGTAATATGGAAGCAAGGGATTTGCTTAGTGGCAATTTTGATGTTGTTGTTGCTGACGGTTTTGCAGGTAATGTTGCGCTAAAAACTTGTGAGGGTACTTTAAAAACACTTCTTGGAATACTTAAAAGCGACATTAAATCTCACATTGCAAGCAAAATTGGCTACCTATTTATGAAAGGTACTTTTAAAAGACTAAGAGCAAAATTTGATTATGATAAATATGGTGGCGCACCATTTTTAGGCATAAACAAACTTGTTATAAAATGTCATGGAAGCAGCAAAGCCGAAAGTTTTTATCAAAGCATAAAACAGGCTTACACTTTGGGTCAAAGCAACATTGTGCAATCAGTTTCAGATGCTGTTAATAGCGTTGATATAAAAATTGAAGAATAATTAAGTTTTTCCGCCTCTCTAACGACCCGGCGGAAGTAATTTCCGCACTTTTGGCGACTTTTTGTTTTCTTGTTCCAAAACTTAAAATGGTGCAAGATAACTTAGTCACCATTCAGTTTTAAAACAATAAATTCAAAAATTCATCCAAATTTGCTACTTTTCATAAAGTAATAAATTTTGTTGACAGTTTATTTATAAACATTTATAAGTTGGTAAAATTATGGAAACTATTGATACAGGGAAAATTTCGAGTATTTTAGGATATACTTTTAAAAATGAGAATTTGCTACAAACCGCATTCACTCACAGTTCTTTTGCAAACATACACAATTTGCAAAGCAACGAGAGGCTTGAGTTTTTGGGTGATAGCGTTCTCAATTTTTGCACAACTCAATTTTTGTTTAATAATTTTAGTTTTAGTGAAGGTGAGTTAAGCAAAACGAGGGCTTATCTTGTTAGTAGCGAGTATGTTAGTAAGTTTATACAAAAAAATGATTTAATTCAATTTTTGCAATGTCACAACTTTAACCCTAGACAATCTACAAATGTTATGGGTGATTTATTCGAGGCAATTATTGGTGCAATGTTTTTGGATGCTGGAATTGAAGAATGCGAAAAATTTATTTATGAAAGTTTGAATTTTTCAACAAGCCTTATTACAGAACTTCAAACAAAAGTTAGAGATTACAAAACAGAATTGCAAGAATTTTTGCAAGAAAGCGGTTCACTAAATTTAGCATATAAACTTATAAACAAAACAGGCCCAGCACATTTGCCAGAGTTTACAATGGCAGTTGAAATTGATGGAAAAATTTATGCGTCTGCAACTGCAAAAAACAAAAAAGAGGCTGAAAACCTAGCCGCACAAAATGCGTTAAAAGTTTTAAACAATAATTAAATATATCCTTAGGTCAATTGGTATTTTATTTACTTATTGACTTCTTTATTTTTATTTTAATATTTTATGTAGAAAAATGGTAAACAGTTTTGAATATTAAAAAAACTGCCAAAGAAATAAAAATGGAAAGAAATCTCAATAAATTTTCAATAACCCCTTTGCAAAAAGTTTTATATATGATATAATCATATATAATGGTGCAATATTTAAACAAATGTATTTAAATTGTTGCAATTTACAAATTAGCATTGTGGGAGATTTTTTACTTTGAAATTTAAGCGAATTGAACTTATCGGTTTTAAAAGTTTTGCGGATAAAACTGTTATAAATTTTGATGATGGTATAACAGCCATTGTTGGCCCAAATGGTTGTGGTAAAAGCAACGTTGCCGATGCCATTCGTTGGGTTCTTGGAGAACAAAGCAGTAAACTTTTGCGTGGATCTTCTATGCAAGATGTTATTTTTAATGGAACTCAAACAAGAAAAAGTTTAAGTTATGCTGAGGTTTCAATAGTTTTAGATAATTCTAACCGTGATGTTGACCTTGATTATAACGAAGTTATTTTAACTCGTAAATTATATAGAAGTGGTGAAAGCGAGTATTTAATTAACAATAGCACAAGTAGGCTAAAAAATATTGTAGACATTTTGCACGATGCTGGAATTGGCCGTGATGGATATTCAATTATTGGTCAGGGTAAAGTTGAGCAGATTGTAAGTAGTAAGCCAGAAAACAGGCGTGGAATTTTTGAAGAAGCCGCAGGAATTTCAAAGTTTAAGGAAAAGAAACTGGAAAGTGAAAGAAAACTTGCAAGAACTCGTGAAAATATAGCTAGGCTTAAGGACATTATGATTGAAATTGAACGTCAATTAAATCCATTGAAGGAACAAGCCGAAAAAGCAAGAAAGTATTTGTCACTTAGAGATGAACTTAAAAGTTTGGAAATTAACAATTACATATATCAATATGATAGTGCTGCAAGCAATAAGCAAGAAATAAGTTTAAGAATTAATGCCCTAGCAGAAGAAATTGACACAAAGCAAAAGGACTTAGATAAAACAATTGTAAACTACAACAAAAATTATGATGATATTCAAAAAATAGACATCACAATTAAAGAACTTTATGACGAGGTTGTTAAACTTACTGTTCAACTTGAAAGAAAGAGTGGTGAAACAAATATTGTTAGGGAAAGGTTAACTCTTCTTAAAGAGCAAGCGAGCAAACTTGATGCAGAATTAAAACAAGAGCAATTGAATATTGAAAATAATCAAACCGAAATTTTGCAAAAGACTGAAAAAATTGCAAGTAACCAAAAAAGAGTTGATGAACTTAAAAGAAGCAATGAAGATATAAGTAAAAAATATTTGGCAGTTGTTGATGAACTTACAAAAAGTGAAGATGAAGCAGAACAAAACCAACAACTTATGATTTCTGCACTTGATAAATTGAGTGACATTAAGGCAGACATTAGCAAACTTGGTGCAGAAAAACTTGCGTCAATGGACAAACTTGCAGAACTTAAAGCAGAGCAAAATTTGCAAAATAAAGAGCAAGAAAACTTGCGAAATTCAATTGCAAGTGTTCAAGGCAATTTATCTCAAAAGACAGCAGAACAAACAAAAATTAAAGAAAATTTGGCTGTTTTTGCTCAAAATTTGCAAAAAAACAATGAAATTTTAACAGAAAGCACTGAAAAACTTAGCGATGTTAATAGCACTTATGCAAGTTTACTATCAAGAAAAAATATGCTTGAAGATATGCAAAAAAACTTTGATGGTTTTAATGGAGCAGTTAAGCACATTTTAACTGAATCAGAAAAAAATGCAAAATTAAAATCAAGTTTTGTTGGCGTTGTTGCCAATTTAATGACGGTGCCAGAAAAATTTAAAACTGCAATTGAAATGGCACTTGGTGGAAGCGTTCAAAACATTGTAACAACTGATGAAGATAAAGCGCAAGAAATAATTGCATACTTAAAACAAAACAATTTTGGCCGTGCAACATTTTTGCCAATAACTGCACTTAAACCAAGAAATATTTCGGGCTATGTTGCTGACATTAGGCGTGAAGCAGGTTTTTTGGGCGTTGCTAGCGAAATTATTTCATACGACAAAAGCCTTACAAACATTTTTGAAAATTTACTTGGTAATACTGCAATTGTAGATAATTTAGTTACTGCAGTTAAAATTGCAAAGCAAACCAGATATGCTTTTAAAATTGTTACTCTTGATGGAGATATAATCAATCCGCAAGGTAGCATGACGGGTGGTAGCAAAAACCGCAATATTGTTAGCGTTATTGGTAGGGATTCTGAAATTGAAGAACTTGCCAAAAACCTTCAAAAATTGCAACTTCAAAAAGAAGAACTATCAAAACTTGTTGCAGAAACCAGAAGTAATGTGTTTAATTTGCAAAGCAAAGTTAGTGAATTAACAAGTGAAAATAATGAAATTAACATTGCAATTGCAAAACTTGCCGAAAGCAAAAGTTCATTGCAAGAAGCATTAAATAAAACCACCGAAACTTTAAGTGGCATTGAAAAACAGATTAACGAAGTAAACGTAAAAATTAAGGCAATAGACCAAAATCTTGCACAAAATGATGAGTTAAAAAATAGTATTGACGGAAATAAGCAAAACGCAAACAAAAGTATTGAAAAACGTCAGCAAAACTTTGAAAACCTTAAAAAAGAACGTGATGAATACAACAGCAAGGTTATGGAAATAAAAATTAGCATAGCAAGTCTAGAGAGCGAAAACATTTCACTTCGTACCGATATTGAAAGAATAAATGCAGAAATTGAACACAGAAACTTTAAAATTGAGCAGATAAATGCTGAAATAGTAAATAATCAAGAAATAATTGCTAAAGCCGAAGGCATTATAAATGCAACAGTGCAAGATGCTGACTACGTCGAAACAAATAACAAGTTAACAGAAGTTAAGGGTAAACTTGATAGTTTGGGTGAATATAAAAATAATTTGCAAGCAGAACTCAAACAACTTGATGAAGAAAGACTTAACCTAACAACAAGAGTTAACAAATTGCAAGATAAGTTGTTCCAAGAAAACGTAAATCTTACAAAAATTGATACCGATATTGAAAATATGCAGGAGCGTGTTTGGACCGAGTATGGTTTGAATTACAGCACAGCACTTGAATTTAAGCGCGAAAATTATGACCTTAATGAAGGCTTAAAAAATGCTGCTGAAACAAGAAAAGCAATTGATAGGCTTGGTTATGTTAACGTTAATGCAATTGAAGATAGTAAAGTTTATCAAGAAAGGTTTGATTCCTACACAGTGCAGATTGCCGATTTAACTAAGGCAGAAAACGACCTTACAAAAATTATTAGTGACTTGGCAACAGAAATGCTCACACGCTTCCAAACAAGTTTTGATACAATTAACCTCAACTTTAATAGGGTGTTTAAGGAACTATTTGGTGGCGGAAATGCAACACTTGAACTTGTGCCAAGTGAAAGCGGAAACGAACTTGAAGCAGGTGTTGACATTAAAGTTGAGCCACCTGGCAAAAAACTTCAAAGCATAACACTACTTTCGGGCGGTGAAAAATCACTTACTGCCATTGCAATTTTGTTTGCAATACTCAAACTTAGGCCAATGCCATTTGTATTATTGGACGAAATTGAGGCGGCCCTAGATGATGCCAATGTTGGTAGATTTGCAAAATACTTGCAAAAATTTAGTGCAGAAACGCAGTTTATTGTTATCACCCACAGAAAGCCAACAATGGAACTTGCCGATAACTTATATGGTGTTACAATGCCAGAAAAAGGTATAAGCAAAGTTGTTAGTGTAAAATTAAGCGAGGCAATTGCTGTTGATAATCAGGCTGCACAAGCATAAATAAAAATAGTAAAAATTTTTAAAAATGTGCTTGACAAATATGTTTTAGTGGGCATATAATATAGCGAACAAACAAGTTGGAGATGTTATGAAGTTTAATCGTTTTAAATTTAATAACAATAATATTTTAAGCATAAGTGCTTTCAATTTTCAATTTGTTTCATTATTTAAATCATTAAAAACTCATTAGTTATTGCTAGTGAGTTTTTTTTGTGTAAAGGAGGAAAATGGATAAAAACAGAGTATGGCTTCAAAAAGCACAGCAGTTGCTTGAAAAGTCAAAAGGCAAAAAAATTATTTTAATAGGAGGTGCAAGCAGTGCTGGCAAAACGTATAAGTGCAAACTTTTAAAACAGCAACTTGAAAGTATTGGTAAAAAATGTTTAATTGTAAGTTTGGATAATTTTTATAGGCCAATCAGCGAAAGAATTGTTCAACAAACATTAGAAAATTTTGAGCAATATAAAAACAATAAACTTGAAATTACAAAAATTGTTCAAGAAATCACAAAAAAATGTTTGTTTGATGATAAGTTTAGCAAACAAAATTGCAATAAAATTGCGGAAAAACTAAAAAATATTGTTAATAATAGCGACATTGATAGATTTATTGCTGAGTTAAAATATTGTCATAAAAACATTAATTTTGATGAGCCTAGTGCAATAAATTTTAAAGAAATTGCAAAACAAATATTTAGCAAAGACTATTTAACTTTGCCCGAATACAGTTTTAAAACAAGTGAAATTGTTGGGCATAAAGTTATAAGCAAAAATGATTATGACTACATAATTTTTGAAGGAATTTTTGCACTAAGCCCATACCTTACAAACTACATAAACAAAAATGATGTTTTAACAATATCTTTAAAAAGTGATTTAATAACAATGCTTTCAAGAAGGCTATATCGCGATATTGTTGTAGATAGGAGAACAAGGTCTCCAAAGCAAACTTTTGAGTCGTTTTTTGAACAAGTTATGCCTTGCTATTTTAAGTATATTGAACCAACGCTTTTGCACAGCAATTTAAATGTAAACTCTGTTTTAACAGATGAGGAAATTTTGCAAAAAGATTACACCAATACATATGATAGTTACAATTATCAAATTATTGACAAACAGTGCAAAAATGTTAAACTATATATATCTTGCAAAAATGATAAACCTGAAAATTTAATTTTTGAATATTCTTCTAAAAATGGCAAGAAAAACGAGATTTACAATTTAAAAAATTTGCTGGAGCAAGATAATATAAGCAAGTTGTTAAATTACTTTAAAGATACAAAATATCAGGTTGTAAAAACTAAGGAGAAAATTGAATGGAACTACTAAGGCTATTTGATGAAAATTATCAATTTGTTGAAGTTAAAAGTAGAGAATTTGCGCATTCAAAAAGTTGCAAACTATATCACGAAGTTGTGCATATCATTTTAATAAATAATAAAAATCAAGTTTTATTGCAAAAAAGAAGTGCTACAAAAAAGGAACACCCAAATTTATGGGATTTATCTGTTACAGGTCACGTTTCAAGTAGCGACAATCTATATTCTGCCTGTGTTAGAGAAACTTTTGAAGAAATTGGCCTAAATTTTAAGCAGGCAGACTTTGAAAAACTTAAAACAATAAGAGATGATTTAGGAAAAGAATTTATAAACATATTTTTATGCAAAAAGCAGATTGATGAAAACACAAAATTTGTGTTTAGCGACAATGAAGTTAGTGAAGTTAAATTTTTCAGTAAAACCGAACTTCATGAAATGTTATATTCAGCCGAATACTCACCATATTTTTCAAAATACAAAAAGGTTTTAACTGAAATATTTGATAATATACAATAATAAATAAGTTTAAATAGTGCAATTTGTTATATTTTTTTTGTGAGTTGTGCTATAATTACTTTATAAATTCAGAAAAATATTACGGAGATTTTATGGGATTTTTTAAAAATTTATTTAATGGGCTTAAAAAGACAAAAGAAACTTTAAGCAAAAAACTCAGCATGATTTTTGGCAAGGGCGAACTTACTGATGAGTTTTTTGAAGATTTGGAAGCCATTTTAATTGGCAGTGATATGGGAGTTCAAACAACTCAGGAAATTATTGACGATGTGCGTCAAAAATGTAAAAAAGAAAAAATAAAAACTCAAGAAGATTTTAGCAATATTTTAAGGCAATCAATTTTGGATATTTTAAATCAGGGCACAAAGGCAGAGGAAAACTACCCAATGGCACTACTTATAATTGGTGTTAACGGTGTTGGCAAAACCACAAGCATTGGAAAAATGGCTAATTATTACAAGTCCCTAAAAAAGGATGTTATGCTTGTTGCGGGGGATACTTTCCGTGCAGCAGCCACTGACCAGTTAACCGAGTGGGCAAACAGGGCGAAGGTAAAAATTGTTAAGCAAGGCGAGGGCGCAGACAGCGCAAGTGTTGTGTTTGATGGCTTAACAAGTGCTAAGGCAAAAGGCATAGACGTTGTTTTAATTGACACAGCCGGAAGACTTCATGTTAAAGAAAACCTAATGGAAGAACTTAAAAAGATAGATAGAGTTGTTGATAAAACTTGGAGTGAAGTTAACTACAAAAAGTACATTGTTTTGGATGCAACAACAGGCCAGAATGCAGTTTCTCAAGTAAAATATTTTAATGATGCAGTTGGAATAGACGGAATAATACTTACAAAACTAGATGGCACAAGCAAAGGCGGAATTGTTATTCCAATTGTTAACGAACTTCATGTGCCAGTTGTGTTTGTTGGCGTTGGCGAGGGTTTAGATGACCTAAGACCATTTGATGCTAAAGAATTTGTTGAGGCAATTTTATGATTTGTTATATTATTTAGATAAATAATTCGGTGGTAGTTGGTAACAAATTTGGATGAATTTTGAAGATTAGTTTTTCAAAATTGAGTGACACTAGGTTATCCTGTGGCGCTAAAATTTTGAGAAAATAAGCACAAAAGTCGCCAAAGTTGTGGAAAAAACTTCCGCCGGTTCGGTAGAGAGGCGGAATTAAGTATATGATAGTTTTAGCAAGTGATCACGCAGGGTTTAATTTAAAAGAAAAATTAAAAAAATATTTTTTTAGGAAAAATATCAAGTTTTTTGATGCGGGTGCAATTGAACTTGATAATGCGGATAGTTATGTTTTTTACGGCAAAGGTGCTATTGATTATTATTTAAGAAATTGCGATGTCAACAAAGATAGAATAATTTTGGTTTGTGGCAGTGGCATAGGTATGAGCATTGTGGCAAATAGGAACCAAAATATTAGAGCAGTGCTTGCATATTCATCTAGACAAGCGGTTCAAGGCAGACAGCATAACGATTGCAACTGTTTGTGTTTGGGTGCAAGAAACACTTGTTTTTGTAAAGCAAAGTGTGTAGTTTCAAAGTTTCTACAAACCGAGTTTTTGGGTGGCAAGCATGTTGAAAGAATTAAGTCAATTTAAAATTCTTAACTAAAACTTTGAATTATTCATAGTCACAAAAAAATATTTTAAAAAAATATGTGCAGTTGTGCACATTTTTTTATGCTTTTAAATAGTATGGAATATACGAAAGAAAAAATCTTTCGAAGTACAAAAGATAAAAGGATTACATAGTGCACTTAGCACAATCAATACATATTGTTTTTTGTGTTGGGAGGAAAACAAAAGTGTTGATACGTCCTTTATAAAATTTTAAAAGGAGGACTATCTAATGGGTTTATTTGGTGGATTTGGAGGAAGAAACGGAAATGATTGCTGTGATTTAATCTTAATTCTTTTCTTACTCAATTCTTGCGGCTGCGGCTGTGGCATTAACTTAGATTGCAACACAATTATAATGCTTTTATTGTTCACAACTCTTTGTGGCCCAGAAAAAATCTGTGGTGGCAACCCTTGTCACTAATTAACTGAGAGCAACTTATTTTGCTCTCATTTTTTTTTATGATATACTTTCAATTTTTGTCACAGGCAAACACTTTAAAATTTTTATGTTTAATTTGAATATTACAAAAACAACCAAAAAATAAACAAAATCGACAACTTTAGCATACTATAAAATAGTAAAATATAGTATGGAAAAGTTGCAGGCAAATAAAGTGATTAGCGATATAAATATAGGCTTAAACAATGATAATTCAACGCTAAAAAATTCACAAAGAAAACCTAGTTTAACAAATAGAAAAGAAAATGTTAAAAATAGTAAATCAAATAAAAAATCAAACAATTTAATGTTTGAAAAATTTTTAGTTGTATTTAAAACGTATAAAATTTCTTATATTATTTGTTGTTTGCTTATGACTTCAGTAATTGTTTTTGCATTTTTGATGTTTTCAAATAACACATATTTTGTATTTTTAAAACGTCCAAAAATCTTAGAAAATGGATATTTGCTTGCAACAATAATTTCTTTATTTTCAGTGCTTCTATTTTTGAATTTTGTGCTTGAAACGCAGTTTGGTTTAGGCAAAGAAATTCCTGTTAAAAATAAAGAAAATAAAAATGTAATTGAAAAGAATGAAATATTAAAAACCAATAAAAAACACAAAAATATTAAGCTTTTTTCTAAAAAAAGCGCAAAAAAATACAATTTTAAAGCATATTTTGCAATTTTTATTCAATTACTTTTATTAATGCTGGCCTTTGATATACATAGTTTATGGCTGTGCGTTTTTATAAGTTTTTGTTCGTTTTTTACATTGTTTATTCATCTTTACAAAACCAAAACAATACAAAACAAAATTTTTGATATTGTTTTAATTTTAAATTATTTATGCATTTTGCTGTCGTTCTATTTCATTTACCTTTACAATTAATTCTATTTAAAGCAATTCAAATTTTATCAATTTTTAATAATTTACAAAATTTGTTAAATTTGGAATATTTTAACAATTTATACTTAAACTACATTTGTCAAAATTTAGATTTTTTTATACCTCTATTTGTTGACAAAATTTTTTTAATGTTATAGACTTTATACGTTAACTTTATTTATTGGTTAAGGAGAATGAACTAAAATGAAAAAGATTTACAAAATTATGGTATTTGTTATGATGCTTGCACTTGCAATTGGAAGCGTAATTGCAGCACCAATAACAGTATTCGCAATTAGCTCAGCACTTGTAGGAGCAACACTTATTTTAACAAAAATGCCTACATCAGGAACGGTCAATACAGAAATTGTTTTACCAAAGGGCACAACAACTACTTCTGGAAGTGAAGTTTCTGTAAAAGTTACAGATCCACATGGAAAAGAAGTTGAATTGACAGAAGCGGGCGAAAAGTTAAAGTTTACAGCCACAAAGGTTGGAACTTACAAAGCAACTTACACAGCAAGTGCAGTTGGCGCATTTGCAAAAACAGAGGAAGTTTTCTTAATTAAAGTTACCGGTTCAGCAGTTAGTATGAACATGCCAGAAAACTCTCCATTTATGCTTCCAAGCAAAGTTGGAAAAGATTCAACTTTAGTTTTGCCATATCCAAATGTTGTTATTGATGGCGAGGAATACGCGGGTCATTACATTGGTGAAGTGCCTACAGATGATGCAATTGTGAAAGTTTCAGTCACTGATCCAAAACATCAAACATGGGAAGAAAATTCTTCTTATCCAGGTTATACAAGCCCACTTGGATTAAAAGTGGTAGATGGCAAAACATATTACACTTTTAAAGCAGTAAAAAATGGTGAGGATACAGTATTTGGTACTTACACAGTTCTTTATAAATATAAAAGCACTCAAACAGGAGAAATAACAACAAAATCATTTAAAGTTTATGTGGCATCAAATTATTCCGTAGAAAATCAAAAAGTCACATTTACATGGAATGGTTCACTTCCAGAAAGTGCAGTTTTAGGTCAAGAAACCGAATTGCCAAAGCCTATCACAGTTGATTCAAATAACAACAATACAAGTGTTGACACATTCACAAAAGTTAGTGTAGATTATCATAATGGTGATGAAGTCAAAGAGGTTCCAGTCGATGGCTTCAAGTTTACACCAATGGATGAAACAGTTAATGGTTCATATTACTCAATCAAATATCAAATTTTCACATTAGAGCAGTTAGACCTAGCAAATGCTAGTTATTCTGAGTTAAGCCAAGCAATTGCTGCAAATGCAGATAAGGCCTTAACAAAAGTTTATACACTTAAAAATGCTAAAGATACAGTTGCACCAGTTCCACAAGTTGTAAATGCTTACACAGTTGAGGAAAATGGCACAGTTTCAGAAGCAACTATTGAAGAACTTAAAGATGAAGATGTTAGTTATCTAATTCCAAGCAAAGCTAGAACTAATGTTGAAATTGAAATTCCTGCTGTATATGCAACAGATAACTATTCACCTTACGAAGACATAACACTTGCAAGAACTTTGATTAATGAAGACGGTTATACGATAAACCTTAATGGTTCGGAAATAATTAATGGAAATGATGAAAGTACTTTACCAAAAGTTATTCAATCAAAGGCAAACGAAACAGCAACAGTACTTTTCCGTTTAAAAGGAAAATA
>DMLH01000036.1 GCA_003453435.1 Clostridiales bacterium
ATTATCGTATTCACAACAATCAACATATTCATCGAAAATTTTTCTTCCTTCTTGAGTGGCAGAATTACCTTCAATCAAATGCATTTTCTTTGATGTGACTGATACATTATATATTACTCCATAATTATCAACAACCACACCACCAAAATTTATTGCTGTGGCATTAAATCCCGTTGTATATAATAAATTGTTATTGCTTATAATTTCGGCAAACTTTTTAGAGTCATTATCATCACTTTGATATGTGTTATAAAGTTGATTATACAAATTGTAGTAGGCTATATCATATTCATCATTACTGGTATGATTTTCAATATTTACTAGGCCACTATAGTTAACATTTAAGTTTTTAATTACAGAATTTTCATCAACATTATTAAACAATCCGTAATTTGACCTGTAAACAACGTTTTCACCTTCAGCACTCTCCACAACATTAAAGTTTTTAATGTTAATTGTGTGCATATTTCCGTTAAGGCTTATATTTTTTAAATCTCTTGGTGTGTAGTTAACTAATTCTATATCATTATCCAAAGCATAATATGCTGTTTGGTCAACTCCATTTGTCATTGCCTCAAATTCGGCTTGATTTCGAATTGGAATTGCAAATTCGTCAGACACATCACTAGTTAAGCTTAATGTAACACTATCTCTTAAATAATGAATATATATAGGATTATCAGTTGTACCATTGTTTTGTAAACCAACTTTATTTTCAGTTATGTAAGTAGATATTGTAGATATTTCATTACTTAATATATTAACATTAGCATAATTAAATGGTACTTCAACATAAATAACGGCTGTTGAGTTTATTTGTTTTACGCCAATTGTAAATGTTTCGCCACTTTCAATTACATTATAACTTGTGTAAGTTTTTTTATCACTAAGTGTACTGTAAATATTTTCACCCTGTTGCATGCCAAACCAGTATGAAATTTTATTGCCAATTTCATTTTCTAAAGTGGTTTTTGCATCATTTATAATTGTTAACTGAGATGCTTCTATATTTTCATCAAATATAATTTTTAATTCAACTTTTGGCTTTGTTGGTGAACTTTGCTTTATACTTAAAATTTCATTTCCACCATCAACAATTTTAATTTCATCAATTAAGTAAAGCACACTTCTAAACTCAAATGCATTACTTTGAATATTGGTAATTATATTGTTGTTTGCTTTTTGCATTTTTGCTTGTATTTTTAAAGAGCAAATATCCTTCAAAATTAATTTGTAAGGCACTCTATATGTCTGTCTTAAAGCAAAAAATTCAATTTCATCTTTTATAATTTCAATTTGATATGCCTCAGCACTCTTATCGCATTCTATTGTAAATATGCTTGGTCCAAATATGGTTGCTAAATCACTATCATTTGGCGTCTCAACAATTTCAGTAAAATCAACATAGAATTTTGTTTCAACATTTTTTGCAACATAAGCAAAACTGTCAAGTGTTTGATTTTTAAACTTGTAGTTTATTGAAATTTGACTTGCAAGTTTGCTTATTAATTCCTTGTGACTTGTTAGTTTATATTTGTTGTTAAATGTGACAGTGACGTCAACACCAAATTTTTGACCAGAAGGAACACTACTTGGAATTAAGCAAGCAACATAAATATATCCATCGTAATTATAAACCGGTTCACCACTTTCACCTTTTTTATAATTACTTTCTTTATAAAGATTTAATCCTTTACCATTGTTAATTGCAATTGCATATGGTTTACGTGGCACGTATGAAATAGTTTCATTGCCGTCAACCACACTTTCATATTTAAGCATTTGACGCATGCTTAAATTGTAGGATGCGTTTGAATAACTAACCTCAATTTCATTAACTTCGGCATTTTGTGGCCCAATATAAATTTTTAAAATACCTTCAGTGCCAGCAATAATGCCATCGCTTGGCATTTCATTTATTTCATAAACTTCATCACCTGTTGCGTTTGCAACTTTTTCAGCATTGGCATAATAATCTAATAAAACGGTGTCAACTTTTTGCCTTACTATGCTAAATTTACAATCCTTAAGTTCTCTTTCAAATTTTTCAGTAATAATGTTTGATGTATCACCGCTAAGATCTGCAATTTTTGTTGAACATATAAAGTTGCAATTAATTGCATCATTGCCATAGGTTTTAAAATATGTTTCTGCATTTCCGCTATTTATAACTACCCTAAACACATATTCAATTTTAACAATTGTGTCACTAAAATTATATGAACCTGCAATTTTATAATTTTCACCATTACAAGTATAATTACTATTTTCTGCATTGTTATCAGGCGTAAAGTAAAGCACAGTTGGTTCAATTTGATTTTCACTAGTATATACATTTGCTTTAATTAGTTGCACGGTCCAATAACTCAAAGCATCATCATCATATAAATTAGCATGAATTTGTGGAAGTGTTGCAACTTGGTTCTTAACATATCTTAAATCATCACCAGTTAAAGTATAAACCACATTTGCACTATCATTTAAACCAGTTTTTAGCAATGACGTGTCACAAACAAAGTCATTTATTCCATATGTGAAATTATATTTTAATTCACCACCATG
>DMLH01000087.1 GCA_003453435.1 Clostridiales bacterium
GAATTTATAAAATCTATAATATCGCCGTCCATAACAGCATCAATGTTTGGGGTTTCAAAGTCTGTGCGATGATCTTTTACCATTGTGTATGGGCAGAACACGTAACTTCTTATTTGGCTACCCCACTCAATTTTTTTAAGTGCACCTTGAATTTCCTTTCTTTCGGCTTCCTCTTGTTCTTCTTTTAATGCGGCAAGTTTTGCCCTTAACATTTGAAATGCTGTTGCCTTGTTTTGCATTTGGCTACGCTCAATTTGGCAGTTAACAACAATGCCAGTTGGAATGTGAGTTATACGGATTGCACTTTCTGTTTTATTTACATTTTGACCACCTGCACCGCTAGAACGGTATGTGTCTATTTTTAAATCTTTTTCGTCAATAATAATTTCATTATCATCTTCAATTTCTGGCATAACATCAATACTAGCAAAAGAGGTGTGACGCCTTGCGTTGCTATCAAATGGTGAAATTCTAACCAGTCTATGCACTCCTTTTTCACATTTAAGATAGCCATAAGCATTATCACCACTAATTAAAATGGTCACAGACTTAATGCCAACAACATCGCCTTCTTGCACGTCCATAACTTTGCAAGTAAATCCATTTCTTTCAGCAAAACGCACATACATCCTGTATAACATATTTGCCCAGTCCTGACTTTCCGTTCCACCAGCACCACTATGAATTGTTAAAATTGCATCATTATCATCATATTTTTCACTTAAAAGTGTTGTTAAAAAAGTGTTTTCAACAAACTTGGTTAGGCTTTTCAATTCTGTTTCAAGTTCCAAAAGCATATCGCTATCATCACTTGTTTCAAGTAAGTCCATAATCTCCAAAATATATTGTTTTTTACTTTCAATTTGATTAACAGTTTCAAGTTTTTTTTCTAAATGCTTAATTTTTCTGTTGACCTTTTGAGCATTGGTTAAATCTTCCCAAAAAGAAGGCTCTTCTTGTTGCTTTTTTAGTTCATCAAGTTCCTTATGAATCATATCTTTATCAATACATTTATTTATAATATCAATTTTTTCTTGCAAATCTGCAAGCGTTTGTTTTTGCTTATCAATAATCATACTTATATTATACAACATTTTAAAGTATTAGTAAATACAAAACGCAGTTTAAATAAAAATCAATTATTTTGTATCAATTTTGCTGTTTTTTTAACTATTTTTTTATATTTTTATAAAAATTTTATGTTATTTTTATAGTTTTAAAAAAATAAAAAAGAGGATGACCTATTTGTCATCTCCAAGTGTTATGCTCATATATTCTTCTAAAGAAGTTATTCCGTTTAAAACATAGTTTTTACATGAGTTTTGTAGTGTAATCATTCCATTCTTTTTTGCAAGATTTTTAAGCATTTCAAAGGACATATCCTCTTGGTTTAAAGCATCTTTTAATTTGTTATCAAAATATAGTATTTCATGCACAGCAATTCTGCCTTTATAACCTGTATTGTTGCAATAAGGACAACCTTGAGGCTTGTAAATATAAGCAGGCTTTTTTAAACCCAGCATGCCGGTTATATTTTTGTTGGTTAGCATTTGTTTTTTGCAATGTGGGCAAAGTCTTTTAACAAGCCTTTGTGAAATAACTGCAACAATTGCATCAGTAACCAAATACTTTGGTATGCCCATATCAACAAGCCTGATAACTGCGCCCGGTGCATCGTTTGTGTGAAGTGTTGAGAAAACCATATGGCCAGTTATGGCTGCTCTTGTTGCAATTTGAGCAGTTTCCTCGTCACGAATTTCTCCCACCATTATAATATCGGGGTCTTGTCTTAAAATACTGCGCAAACTTGTGGCAAAAGTTAAATTTGCTTTTGTGTTAACTTGCAATTGATTTATGCCATGCATATCATATTCAACAGGATCCTCAATAGTAATAATATTCTTTTTGCCGTCATTAACTTCTCTTAAAAACGCATAAAGGGTTGTTGTTTTACCACTACCCGTTGGGCCAGTTAAAAGAATAATTCCGTGTGGATGTTTTAAAATGTTAGTAATCATCTTATAAGCTTCTGGTGAAAAATCCAACTGGTCAAGTTTATAAGAAAATATTTTGTTATCAAGCACACGAATAACAAATTTTTCGCCATGAATTGTTGGAAGTGTTGATACACGGAAATTTATATCTTCGTTATTAATGTTTAAACATATTCTTCCATCTTGTGGAATTCTTTTTTCTGCAATATCAATATTGGACAAAATTTTTAATCTGGCAGATATCTCAGCATAAGATGTAATTGGAAATTCCGTCCATTTAATTAAATCACCGTCAATTCTATACCTAACCACAACATTGTCTTCACTTGGCTCAATATGAATATCACTAGCCCTAAGTGGAATTGCTTCCCTTATAATGCTGTCTACAAACTTAACCGCCGGTGCATTTTGAACGGTAAGTTCCGCATCTTTTAATTCCTTTTCTAAACCTTCCGCACTTTTTGATATATTATCCAAAGCATCTCGTGTTGCAATTTTTGCTTGGTATGAATTTAAAAAGTTAATAATTTTTTGTTCTTCAACCAAAATATACTCAACTTCACCACTATACATCATAGATATAAGAGAAGTCATTTCTGGATTATTAGGATTTGAAGTTGCAACAATTAGTTTGTTATTTGGAGAAAAATAAACTGGAATAAACTCATACTTTTTTAATAGTTCTACATCAAATAATTCTTCAAAATTCTTTGATATAGATAAATAATCAAGGTCAATAAAAGGCACGTCAAAATAACTTGAAAGTGCTTCAAGTTTATCTTGTTCTGTAATCTTACCCTTTTTAACTAAAAAATCTAGGCAGTCGAAATTAGGGTTTTCATTGGCCAAAAGTTCATCATATATAGTCTTATTAATTTTATTACTGATTAATAAATGTTCTAATAAAAATTGATCTTGTTTCATATTTTCTCCATTTTTTTTATTAAAATAATGCGTTTTTTACTGTTTTTTATAAATTTTTTAAATTTTAAGTTTTTATTGATGTTATCATGCTGAGAATTGGAAGGTACATTGCAACAAACATTATTGCAATAAAGGCACCAAGAATTGCAAGTAGTATGGGCTGAACAAGTGTTGAAATTAGACCTAATGCCTTTTCAACTTCTTGGTCGAAATACTCATTTGTTTGAAGTAGCATTTTATCTGTTTTTCCTGTTTTTTCACCTACAGCAATCATTTCCGTGACAACTGCTGATAACTTCATTTCAAGTGAAATGGCAGTTGAAAGAGGTATTCCTTTTTTAACGTCTAAAATTACTCTATTAAATTGTGACTCTAGGTACTTATTATTTATGATGTTACTTATTGCTTCAAGTGACGTTATAATGTCAAGTCCACTTCCAAGCAGCAAACCTAAACTTTGAACAAGTTGTGATGTAAAAATTGCCATGTTTATTTTTTTAAATATAGGCAACGTTACTTTACACCTATCAATAAACAGCCTACCCTTTTCTGTTTTTGAAAACAAATAGATTATAGCTAAAACTATAACTATTGTAAGACCTATGTACTGCCAATTGTACCTGAAAAAAGTTGACAGATTAAACAGCGCCATGGTTAGCCAAGGCATTTCAATATCCATTGCACTAAATGATGAAATAAAAGTTGGTATAACAAAATGCAGCATAACAACCATAACGCCAATCATTAGCAAAAACAAAACAATTGGATATGCCAACGCACTTTTTAATTTGTTTTTATTTTTTCTTTCTCTTGTATAATAATTAGCTACTGAAATTAAAACCTCATCAAGTTTTCCAGAAGTTTCGCCCACGTAAATCATTGAGGAGAAAAATTTAGGAAAGGCTTTTGGATATTTTTTCATAGATTCCGAAAGCATCATGCCCTCATACAAATCATCTTCAACTTTTTGCAATGTTTTGCGTAGCAAATTTGAATATGGTTGATTTTTTAAGGTATTGATACTATCAATGATTGAAATTCCTGATGATATTAAAACTGAAAATTGTTTGCAAAAACTTGTTAGTTCGTTAATGCCAACTCTGCCAGATATGGAAAAAAATGCTGATGGAGCCTTTTTGGAGATTTTTTTAATGCTGACAATAAATAATTGATTTTTTGCCAAACTCTCCCTAACATAACTTTCATCTTCAGCAATATATGTACCTTTTATTTTTTTGCCTTCTAAATTTTTTGCTACATAAATAAATTTGTTCATACAACTGCAAATAAGGATAAGTACCAACTTGCAATATAGTCGCCCACTAGTATTGATATAACTGCACTAGGAACGATGAAAGTTGCAAAAGGATATTCCTTATTTTTTTCTCCCTTTCTATTTTTAATTGCTAAAATAGATAAAACTATAGCACCGCTAATTGTAGATAAAATTAGGCAAATGATAATATTTTGTAGTCCCATAAATAATCCCAAAACCGCCATCAACTTAATATCACCAATGCCGAGGCCTTCTTTTTTTCTAATTAAATAAAACATCAATGCAAATATTCCCAAAAAGCCACCGCCAAGCAAGAAACCATAAACTTTGCTTGATGCAGAAATATCCACTGATAAAAATCCAACAATGCCCAAAATTAATAGTGATAATTGAAACTCGTCAGGTATTTCCATGTTATCCAAATCACAACAGAAAATGCACAGCAAAATGGAAAATGCAACACATGTAAGCCCAAACATTAAATAATTTGTGTCCATACTGGAAATTATAAAATTTGTGTTTAGCATTAATGCCAAAAACCACAATGCCATGTTAGAAAACTCTATAAGTGGATATCTAATTGAAATTTTTGATTTACAATTTCTACACCTTCCACGCAAAAAAATGTAAGATAACAATGGTACGTTGTCATACCACTTTAATTTATAGTCACATTTTGGGCAGTGAGACGCAGGACTAACAAGTGACATATTATTAGGAAGTCTGTAAATAACTACATTTAAAAAACTGCCAACACATAGGCCAATTAACAGTGTTAAAACTATTGCAGTTATTTTAATTACCATATTAAACCTCCTTGTATTTTACTATATTTGCAAGATAGTAAAAATTTACATCATCAACATTTTTAATTGTAATATAAAAATTTTCTGTTTGCTCTGCTAGTATTTTTTGATTATCAAAGTCGTAAATCATATAATAAAGCAAATCAGTTGCAGATGCAGAACTGTACTTTTTAACAACTACTGCTTGCACTCCACTTTTACTAGCATTGGTATTGTTAAAAATTTCAATATTATAATCATACTCGCCATTAATTTTGCCATCTTCTTTAAAATCTTTTTTAATTTGCTGAAATGTTATTTGTTGCTCTATTTTTTTCTTTTGTACAATATTTTTTGCATTTAAAGATGCCATTAGTGTAAATAGCAAACCAGAAACAGCAATAATAATTGTCATAAATATTAAAGCAGAAACTATGGCAATACCTTTTTCCTTTTTGTTTACCATAACTACACCTCTGCCTTAAATATTAAATTGTTTTGGTTATCATAACAAATTACAGAATATGGTGAATTATCAAATTTTATATTAATATGATATTTTGAATTTTTTTCTTGAGTGATGGCTAAGCCGCTTGAATAATAAATTACAGCGTTATCACCATAATTAAGAGTTTCACCTGTCAATAAACTTATTGAATTTGAGTAGTTATCGCTACCTGACATTATTGCGTTTATATAGTTTTGAACTTCCACCATAAAAAAATTATGTACATAACTTTTGTTGCTCGACTTTATAGAAAAATTGATTACTGAAAAACCAGCAAGAGATATAATTACTACCAATGCCATTGCAACAATTACTTCTACAAGAGTTAAGCCTTTTCTTTGAATTTTCTTTTTCATAACAATCCTCTTTTTCGTGAAAGATAAATGTTGCTTGTTTTGTAAGAGGCTAATATTTTGGTTTTATCAAATACCAAACTTATAATTTGATTATCACTTTCAAAATCCGTCTTTGAATTTAATAAAACAGTTCTATCAAATATTATGTTTAACTTTGAAGTTTTAAAATGATTTTTAAAATCATCAATTGTAAATCTGATTTTTTGCATGGCGTCAATAGGATATTCTTGTTCGATTTTTGACTTTTCAATCAAATCATCCATATCATTTTTATAAAATCCACTCTGTTTTAAGTTGTTTTTTGCAAATTTTACATATTTTTTTGCAAAAATTTGGTCATTTACATCCAATTTAACATTTTTGTATCCTAAAATAAAATTATGTGAAACGGCATAAATATTAAAATTATTTTCTTTTTCAAAAATTAAAATATTATGTTTTGATAGTTCACCGTGATTTTTTATCACATAATCATAAAGCACATTTGAATAGGTGCTCATGCCCATAATTCTTATTGAATACTTGCCAAATGTATTTAGAATATCATCAATAATTTGTTTTCT
>DMLH01000008.1 GCA_003453435.1 Clostridiales bacterium
AAAAGTGAAGAGTTTATGACTTTAAGCGAAATTGGTGAAGATATTGTTTACTACGACGAAATAACCGGCAAAGCGTTTAATAGTGAACTTTTAGAGAGAAATGATTGGCAACAATATTTAAGTGAAAACTACGGCATTAAAAGTTTTGAAAAACTAAGCCAAAAAAGAACAGTTGAACTTGGACACATCTTTCAACTTGGTGAAAAATACAGCAGTGCAATGAACGGGCTTTTTGTTGATGATGACGGAGCACAAAAACCTTATGTTATGGGTTGTTATGGCATTGGTGTTAGCCGAACGCTTGCGTTTATTTATGAAAATGCTATTATTAAAAAAGATGGCAAGTTTGATGGCATTGCATTGCCTGTTGAACTATCACCTTACACATTTTACTTTGTGACCAAAAATGACGATGCTGAAAAAACAGAACTTGCAGAAAAAATTTACAGAAACCTAGAAAATGATGGCGTTAATATTTTAATGGATGACAGAAAAGATGTTTCAATAGGTATGAAAATTAAGGACAGCAAAATTTGTGGCACTCCTTACACCGTTGTGTTTGGCAGAAGCCTTGATGAAGGATGTTTGGAAATTGAAAACAACAAAACAGGCGAAAAACAAACTGTTAAACTTGAAGACTTTGAAAAGTTTTGCTGTGATGTTGCTAGCAAAAAATATTAATCACAAAAAAAATCTTAGCACTTTGCTAAGATTTTTGTTTTTTTAAAATTTAATTACAATGACATATCATCATTCTTTTCTTTAAAGTTTATGGCTTTTTCAAACTTTTTTAAAGTTTCCATACTTATCATATCATTTCTTTTAATGCCCATTTTTCTCATTTCTTTGGATACTTCCAAATTTTCATAAGCACACTCTAAGCGTCTGTCACCCATCCAATAATCTAGCCAACCCTCGCCAGTTTTACCATTAAAGCCACCTAAATCAGGTTCCAATTTATATTCATCACCTTGCAAATCAAAAGCACTAACTTTACCAGTTTTATCATAAACGCTTGTAGCAAGTAATATTTTTTTGCATCCACTTATATCTGCAATAACAACACTATAATCAAATTTGATAATATTCAGTTCCATATTAATCTCCCTTAATTAAATAATAACATCACAAAAATTAAATGTCAATACCCTTTTATAAATTTTGTTAACTTTTTTTTGTAAAGTTAATTATTCTTATTTTGTTAAAGTTTTTTGCTCTTGATTAATGTCTTCCAAATCACTCTTGGCTTTTACGCTTTTAATTACATTTTTAATAACTTTATCAAGTTCTTCGCCTTCCGTATAATTTGCTTTTGCAACAAAACTTATACGATTTCTTCTTAACAAATCACGAAGATATGCTTCATTTTTTGTGCCAGGTTGATATAAACCAACTGCAGTGCCACCATATTTATATATTAATCTCATACAAGGAATATCGGTTTCACTATCTCCAACATAAACTATGTTAGAAAATGGTATTGCTCTTTTTTCATGAGCCATTTCTTCATTTACAGACCTATCTAAAATATCAAGGCAACCCTTATTAATTCTATACAAAAACTGTGTTTTGTTTGTGTAATTTAAACACAGTGCTGGCCAAACTGGAACATCGTTTTCATAAACAAAAGAACAAGCGTAAACCTTTTTAAATTTGTCAGCAATCGCTGTGCCTTCAATAATTTCTTTTAATCCGCTAGAAATAACGTAATGTTCAACCTCAACGCCCATTTTTTTTCCATATTCATTAATTCTGTCAAACCAACTTTTTACGCCTTCAAAAAACTTTACTTGCTTTCCACAACTTTTTAAATATTCTTTTGTTATTGGCTTGCCTTTTTCCTTTGAATATTTAACCATTAAATACATATAAGTTAAAATGTTTTCACAATTGTTTGATTTACTGAAAACTCCACAATCTCCCCAAAAATCATTTACTTCCATGCCTAATCCTTGAATAAAGCCAAATGCCTGCATATCATCGGTGGATAAGGTTTTATCAAAGTCATAAACAATTGCAACTTTTGTATTTTTCATGTACACCTCACTTAATACTATTACTATAGTACTATACTTTCCAGCAAATGTCAATAGTGATTTTTTAAATTCGCCGAATTTTCAAGATAATATTATTATATTTTTATAATGGTATGTTAAAGATTTCATAGATATACGCGTCATATGATTATCATAATATTTCGATCCGAATAATAATCTTACATGCATTTTAATTGTTGAATTTTACGTTATATGATATAATATTTATATGAGAATATTTTTAATTAGGCACGGCGAAAGCATACAAAATACGTATGAAAATTTTGATAATTTGCCAGACCATAAAATTTATTTAACACAGAAAGGTGAACAGCAAGCCGACGAATGTGGCAAGTTTTTAAAAGATTATTGCACAAAAAACAACATTGATTTAAGCAATGCCACAATGTTTGTTAGCCCATATGCAAGAACAAGAAAAACTGCAGAACTTGTGAATAATCACTTGCAAATTGAAGATGTTAAAGAAGATGTTGCACTAATTGAGCACCAATACGGACTTTTTGACAACATTGAAGATGATGAAAGGCTGGCAAAATTTCCGGACGAATTTGAACTTTACAGAAGATATTACAATAACGACGGCAAGTTTTACATAAAATTTCCGCAAGGCGAAAGCCCGCTTGATGTGGCACTACGCACAAGGCAATTTTTAGAAACACTTTTTAGGGATTACAAAGAGGGCAAAGAAAACTTTTTCGTTGTGTCTCACGGCACAAC
>DMLH01000029.1 GCA_003453435.1 Clostridiales bacterium
TTTTTATAATCTTTAAGTTCAATCATTCTTTAACACCCTTTAATAACGCTGAAAGTGTTGTTTTTGAAAGCTCTTTATCCATTTGCTCTTGAACTCTATCAAGTTTGTCATCTAAAACAAAATGTATTTTACTTCCTACTGGGCATTTGAGATTTGGATTTTCGTGAAAGCCAAATAGTTTATCTTTATCCAAACTTTCCACTGCATAAAATATATCTTTAAGTGTAATTTCATTTGGTTTTTTCAAAAGTTTTGCACCACCACTTCCAGCTTGAACCTCAATTAAATCTGCCTTTTTAAGTTGTCCTAAAATTCCACGAATAATAACAGGGTTAACTCCAACGGAACTTGCTAAAAATTCGCTTGTAACCTTATAATCTTTCTTAAAATACTCAACAGCAATTAAAATATGCACTGCTATTGTAAATCTACTTGGTATTTTCATATTATTCTCCTTGATTTATAATTATTATACAAAACAATGGTTGTAAAGTCAATTATTACAACAAAAATAAATTTTTTAAAAAACTTTGTTGTAATGATTGACATTACATCAAATAATGAATATAATACAAATATAGTTGTAATGAAGATTATTACAACAAATAAATTTTAAAGGAGATTTATTATGACAAATATTGAAAAAGCAAAGGCCTTAATTGGCACATTTAACACGGGAGATTTAGAACTAGCTGATTCCCTTTTAGCAGAAAAATACACTCAACACAACCTTGCATTTGCTGATGGTAGAGACGCATTTATCGAAGCCGTTGCAGGACTTCAAAAAGCACCAGTAAAAACAACAGTTAATGTTGTAAGAGAGTTTGAAGATGGCGATTATGTTGTTTTACAAGTAGTTTATAATTTTGCAGGTGCAGGTGAAGTTGTTAATTTTGATGTGTTTAGATTTGAAAATGGACTTATAGCAGAACATTGGGACAATTCACAAGCAAAGTCAGCACCAAACCCAAGTGGACACACACAAATTGATGGTCCAACAGAAATAAAGCAAAATGCAAATACAGAAAAAACAAGAAGTGTTGTTGCGGGATTTATTGGTGATGTTCTTCGTGGTGAACACCCAGAAAAACTTACATCTTATTATGATGGAGATAAATACATTCAACACAACATTTCTATTGCAGATGGTTTGTCTGGACTAGGAAATGCCCTTGCAGAAATGGCAAAAGCAGGCATTCAAATGATATATAACAGGACATTCAAAGTTCTTGCTTGTGGAGATTATGCTCTAGGTATGAGTGAAGGAACTTTTGCTGGAAAACCAACCGTGTATTATGATTTGTTTAGAGTTGAAAATGGTTATATTGCTGAACATTGGGACGTAATGGAAGAAACAATGCCAAAAGAAAATTGGGCGAATCAAAATGGTAAATTTTAATTAAATATGATATAATTGGGCTGTATAAGCCCAATTTTTAGGAGTATTATGATAATTTCAACTGGAATGCGAACGGATATACCAGCTTTTTATCCAAAATGGTTTGATAATCGATTAAAAGAGGGTTTTGTTTGCGTGAGAAATCCATATTATAAAAATCAGGTTACAAAATATATTCTTAATCCTAGTGTGGTAGATTGCATTTGTTTTTGCACCAAAAATCCTACTCCAATAATTCCATATCTTGATGGTGAACTTTCAAAATATAGGCAATTTTGGTTTGTTACAATTACAGCTTACTCCAAAGATTACGAGCCAAATGTTCCAGACAAAACAAAGGTTATTCAAGCATTCAAAGAAATTTCAAAAAGAGTTGGACCAAATGCGATTGGTTGGCGATACGATCCAATATTTTATGGCAATGGATATGATAAACAAAAACATATAGAAGAATTTTCAAAGATTGCAAAAGCACTCAAAGGATACACTAACTCGTGTGTTATTAGCATTTTGGACTTGTATGAAAAAGTTAAAAGAAATGCGCAGAGAATATATCCACCAAGTGAAAGCGAACAAATGGATCTTGTAAAAGAACTTGTAAAAATTGCAAAAGAAAATGATATAACAATTCGTAGTTGCTGTGAAGGAAAACATCTTGCCGAACTTGGCGTTGATGTTTCTGGTTGTCAAACAAAAGAAGTTATTGAAAATGCAATTGGAATAAATCTAAATGTTCCAAATGTAAAAAATCAAAGAATGATTTGCAACTGCCTTCTTGGTCAGGATATTGGAGCATACAATACTTGTGGTCATCTTTGCAAATATTGTTATGCGAATATGGATAAACAAATTGTTTTAGACAATATTAAAAAGCACAATATAAATTCGCCATTTTTGATTGGAGATTATGAAAAAGATGATAAAATAACTGAAGCAAAACAAATTTCTTACATAAATTTGCAGTTAAAATTATTTTAAGCAAAAATGACTTGCAATTTGCAGGTCATTTTCTCTTTATCTTATTCCATAAATTTGTGTAGTATTTATCTTTTTCTTCCTTGGTCATACCATAAGTAGGCTCATCTTTTTCGTCATAAAGATTTATTATTTCCAATCCTTTTCTTTTGGCATAGTTCATAGCAGTTTTTGCTCCACTTCTATATCTTTTTGGATCAACATAAAAAATCATAACATCACAGCCATCAATCATTTGTTTATTGCTTTCTGTTATTTGTCTAGTGCATTAAGTAGTCCAGAGCAAAGCAGTAACAATCAAAATACAAACTATGAAGAAATGAGCGATGAAGATTTAGACGAGCAACTTGAAAAACCACAAAGAGAACGAGAAGAACGCCAAAAAAGACGAAAACAAGATTATGCAGAGATGTAAATTTATATTATCAGAAAGTCGGGAGAAAGCAGTGCGAAGCAATATTTTCAGACGACTGATGTTAATACAATAGTGTGATACAAGAAAAACGGAGTTTTGATTGTGCAATTTGAAAAATTGCATTAAGTTTGAGCAAAGCGAAAATTTAACATCACATAAATTATATTTTGTTCAAATATCTCAAAATTTTGAGTTGCAAAAATCTTGCAAAAATGACACTAAACAACACCACACAAAACTAGCCGATTTTACACGATAAAAACCACTTTTCTTGCAAAAATTTTTAAAAAATTCGTGACAAATTCGTGAGATGTCGGCACTTTTTGAGCAAAATTAAGAAAAATAGTGAAAAATTGATATAGTAAAAACCGAACCCCCAAAAAAGCAAACTATTATTTTAGGGGTTCGGTTTTTTAATCTTACAAATAAAAAATTCAGCAACTCTAAAAGTTGCTGAATAGCCCGAAAATTCGGACAATTTTGGTGCACCCTAAGAGGCTCGAACTCCTAGCCTTTGGTTCCGTAGACCAACGCTCTATCCAATTGAGCTAAGGGTGCATATTTTGTATGTATTAAGTTGTACTATGTCTTTGCAGGAAACAAAGGCATTGGGACCCGCAAAATTGATAGATTTTGTGGGAGCGCAGGCGTTATCAGTAAAAGCGATGCTTTTGATGAATATCAAAACAAGCCAAAATGATAACAAGCCGAGCAGGTTCCGTAGACTGGCGCTCTTTGAGTTGGCTAAGGGTGCATATTATATTTATTTGGTTGGTTGTTTTGCACAGGCATGAAACAAAAGCACTTGTTACCCACTTGCTGTAAGCGTGTATATTTTATGTTGTTTTTTAAAATTTGTCAAGCATTTAAATTAAACAATAAAAGTGCAACTTATAAAATGATTAAAATTGCATTAACCATTCTTTATGCTTAATCGAAACACTCAAAACAAATATACTTTTAATATTGGATATTGACAGAGTGAAACAAATGTTGTAAAATGTAACATATGATAACAAGAAAGTTTGATAAAAAATGGGAGCAAAAAGTTTCCTCAATCAATAATAGAATTGAAAATAATGTTATTTTTGACTTTTTTGACTACATTACAGACATACACAAAGATTTAAAAGCACTTAAAAAAGATTATGAAAAAGATTTTAACAGATTGTCAAAAAAGAAACTGAGCCATTATGTAAAATTGTTTGATAAATACCTTGACATGTATGCAACCATTTGCATTAAGGACCACAAAGAAACTGGTAGTATTGGACACATTCAATCATTTGAAGATTTTAATGATGGAATAATTAAACAAAATGCTAATAGCTTTGAAATTACTGACAAATACTATCCTGTTTTAAAAAAGATTGCAGAAAGCATATTTAAAATTGAAGATGAAATTGCTCCGGTTGTTGAAATGCTTTGGCAAAAAGAATTTACTAATATAGAAAACTATTCAAAAAATGGAAATTATTTTTTACTTGCTCATTCAGCACTATCAACCAAACCAAAAAATGAGCTTAACGACGAGTTTAGAGAATATTTACAGGCACAAAATGGTATGTGTTTTTCACTTATAACAGACAAAAAAACAAGGCTATACAATGGCCCAACAACATCTTCAAATTATTATGCAAAGTCAAGCAATGGATATGTTGGTATAATTGCAAGGCCAAAAAAAAATGGCATTATTGGAATATCATTTGATGATATGCTTTCAACAGAATACATTGATGGTAAATGCGTGCTAAATCAATCATTTGACCATTCAAATATAAACACTTGTTACGAAAAAGATGGTTCAAAAATATGTTGCCGAGGCACAAAAATTTGTCCGCCTAAGGAAATATTTAATATTAGCGTAGACACAATAAATGAAATCATTTTGGATAAATCAAAAATGGAAGTTCAGGCTGTGTTTTACGTAAAAAACAGCAAAGATGAGATACCAGAAAATTTTGAGGCATACAAAAAAGAGCAAGAAAAGCTTTGTGGCCACAAACTTAAAACAATTGAGCTTATTCAACACAACACTTTAAATCAAGTTAATCTAGATGAAATGTATAACAATTTTTACTAAAAGGCTGATTTGATATTTAAAAATATTAAAAAATAAAACAAAAATCACCAAAATAAGCAAATTTTGATGATTTTTTTATGTTTTTTTTGAAATTTTATTTATATTTCGGTTATATTGTTACATTACAAATCAAATAATATTCTTTTAAAATAATTATTAAATTCGTTTATGCAACACTTGAAAGTGCAACAGCAATTGCCCCAGGCCCAATGTGGCAACTTACACTAAGTGCAAGTGGGTTAATCCAAATTACTTTGCAGTTCGGAATTTCATTTTCAAGTTCGTTTTTAAATTCTTCCGCAACATTTTTATCTAACGTGTAAGCAATGGAAATATTCAGTTTTCCTTCGCTAAATTGTTTTTCAAACCTTGTGGCAATATCTTTTTTAACAGCAGAAATCATAATTTCTCTTGCTTTTTTAACTGTCATGGCTTTTTGATAACTATCAAGTTTGCCGCCCTGAATTTGCAAAACAGGTTTAATTTTTAGAAGTGTGCCAATCATTGCAGCCGTTTTTGTTATACGGCCACCTTTTTTTAAATACTTTAAGTCTGGCACCATTATGTAAATGCTATTTTCTGTTTTGGTGTCTACTAAATAATCAACAATTTCTTGAGGAGTTTTGCCACTAGCAGCTAAACTTTGCGCATCGTAAACACTCTGTTTTTGGCTTAAAGATATTCTTTGATTATCCACAACAAAAACTTTCCCATCAAACTCATCTTTTGCAATATGAATTGCTGTTTCTGTGCTAGATGAAAGAGAACTACTCATTGGAATATGCACAATGTAGTCGTAGTCTTTTAAAATATTTTTCCAAAATTCAGTTACAGCAAAAATGCTTGGCTGACTTGTTAATATTTCAGAACAAGTAGATTGCCTTGCAAAAAAATCATCCTGAGTTAAATCTACATTCTCAAAATATTCTTTTCCATCTATAATAAAAGACATAGGCAAAACAAAAATATTTTGTCCTTCAACTTCATTTGGCAATATGCCAGAATTACTATCTGTTGTTATGGCTATTTTCATAAGTACCTCAATGGTATATTTTATAAAAAAAGACACAAAAAGTCAATTATATAAAATAAATATTTTTATACAAAAAATTAAAATTATTTTCAAAAACATAGTGTTTTGACATTTTAGTAAATTTAAGGATTTTTATTTAAAAACACCAATTTTTATTAAATTTTTGCGGTTTTTTTTAATTTTTTCGCTATGTTTTTACATTTTTTACCACATCAACCAAATGCGAACTTGCGCCAAGTAGTTCTTTTTTGCTGGAAACTTGAAGTTGATATCTTTTAAAAATTTCAAAAGTTTCATCATCCATTTTGTTTAAAACATCACGCATATAGTCACTTGGGCCATCGGGCGCAAAAATTTCAACACGTTTTAAACCCAACAATTTGTTGTACTTATTTATATCGCTCAAACGTTCAAAAGAATATAGGTCATCATCCTTGCAAATTATTTTTAAATTTTTATCTAACCTATTTTCAGCCAAACTTTGTTTTATTTTGCCATCTCTAAAACCGTGCAATATAGCAGCATATTCATTCATGTAATAAGCAACAAAAATTAGTCCGCCATTTTTAGTTATTCTTTTGGCCTCGCACAATACTTTAATTTTATCTTCAAAAGTAATTGAGTGATAAACCGGCCCAAACAAAAGCGTAACATCAAAAGTGTCATCTTTAAACATACTTAAATTTTTAGCGTCACCCAAAAAAGTTTTAACATTGCATTGCTTACTTCTTAATGCGTCTAAATTCTTTTTAACATACTCAACCGCTGTAACATCATAGCCCATGTTAGATAGTTCCACAGCATAAGCGCCAGTGCCAGCGCCGATGTCCGCAATTTTTGCACACCTCTTATCAAACTTTTTTAAGTATTTTTTTATATACTCCATTGTAACAAAAAATTCAACCTGCCCATGTTTGCGTTTTAGTCTATTCTCTTCATTAAATTTTTCGTAATACCTTTCTAATTTGTCCATATGAAGATTATATCATAAAAACTATAATTGTACAAAAAAAGGATGTGTTTTCACATCCTTAATTTTTGAAATATTGATTTTATTTCTATATTAAATGTGTTTATGTTTTTTTAGCCCCACAGCATACATTATGATAACGCTAACAAGTGTAACAGCCAAAATAGTTGGGAGAACGATGTTTGCGATAACGCCGGTGTCTGCTGTGCTCGGTATAACTGCAAAAGAAAAATAGTTGTTTTCTAAGTCAATGCAGTCTGCCCAAGCAACTTGATAATCGGCAATTGCTTGCTGGCTTGGCAGGTAAATTGTTACACCACTCAAAGCTCCACAGTCTTCCATACCATCAAAATCTTCTAATGTGTCATAATTAGTTGGTGGCGTTGTTGCTCGTATAGTAATACTTTCAAGGCTGGTACAATTATAAAATATATCATGTCCTATTGAATTGATATTTGGTCCTATATCAACAGAAACAAGCGAAGAGCAATTACCAAAGGCACAAACGCCTATCGATACTATTTTTGGTAAATAAATTGTCTGCATTTTGCAGTATCCGAAAGACCCTTCTCCAATCTGCAATATATTTGACAAATTAACATTTTCCAATTTTATACAATTAGTGAATTCATTGTCCCCAATAGTAGTTATTCTGCTATCTAATGTCAATGTCTCAATAACGTCACAATATTCTCCCCAAGGTTCATTTTGGTGTGAATCACCACCTCCTAATAAATCAGGCATAGCACCAGAGCCAGTAATGGTTAATACTTTGCTTTCAGTGTTATAAGACCAATGAAAACTGTTGTTGCTCCCAAAATCCCCACCATCTATAGCAGCATAAACTCTGCTTGTTGGCTTTGAAGTTGGATTCATTAAAGCCAAAATGCCAGCGCCAAAAAGCAATGCAACTGCAACAATAAGCGAAACAAAACTTCTTGAAATACTTTTTACTTTCATAAATTCTCCTCCTTAAAATCCTTTTTCTTGCAAATCGCGCAAAAATAAAGATTGTTTTAATTATATATACATCACAAACAGATGTATTCAACTATATTGTTACACACAATAGTGTTGTGTGTCAAACATTTTACATCACTTTGTGATAAATTTTTACTATGGAAATATCTGAAAAAGTAGGAAATAATATTAAAGCCGCAAGGAAAATAAAGGGCCTTATGCAAAAAGAAATGGCTAGTATTTTAAAAATGACACAGCAACAATATAGTAGGTTTGAAACTGGTAAGTATGAACTAAATTATTATCAAATTGTTAAAATTTGCAAGTTGCTTGAAATATCACCCAACGAAATGTTTGAAAATTGTTTTGACTAGTGGCACCGCCACTTTTTTTGTGCACAAAAAAATGAGCCAACTGATTGTTTGCTCATTTTTTTCGCATTATCTTAAATTTTATTTAATCTATTGTATTAATTTGTTTTTATATTTAACTGTATATTCGTAAACAAATCAACTAATAAATTACTTAAGTTCAACTGTAGCGCCAACTGCTTTAAGTTTTTCAGCAATTTCTTTACCTTCTGCTGGTGCAACGTTCTCTTTAATTACTGATGGAACATTGTCGCAAAGTGCTTTTGCTTCGCCAAGGCCAAGACCTGTAATTTCTCTAACAACTTTAATCGTTGGAATTTTTTGAGCTGCATCTACTGCTGTCATATGAACAGTTACTGCTGTTGGCTCTTCTTCTGCTGCTGCGCCTGCTGCTGCTGCTGGAGCTGCACCTACTGCTACTGCTGCTGCGCTTACTCCAAATTCTTCTTCAATCATCTTAACAAGTTCGTTAAGTTCTACTACTGAAAGTTCTTTAACTTCTTCTACAAATTTCTTTAAATCTGCCATTTTAAATTTCTCCTATTTTTCTTAACTTTTTATTTTTTTGTGATTTTTGTCGATTTTTGTACTTTTTTTGCTTTGCGGTTTTTTAAACAAAATCACTAAATTTTTAAAAAACCAATTTTAAAGTATTATTACTTTTTGTCTGCAACTGCTTTAAGACCAATAGCAAGTTTTTGCATTGGAGCCTTGAACAAGAATGCAAGTTTTGCATAAAGTTCTTCTTTTGGTGGAATGTTTGCAAGCATTTTAACATACTTACTGTCAACCACTTTACCATCAACAATACCAAACTTAATTTGCAAATTTTCATTTTCTTTTTGTGCTTCGCTAACAACTTTTGCAATGCCAACTTCATCTTTATAGTCAATTGCCACACTTGTTGAACCTTTAAGGTATTCATCTGCACCTTCAATGCCAAGTTCCTTAATTGCCCTTGCAAGCAAAGTGTTTTTGTAAACTTTGTAATCACTTTCTGTTTTTCTAATTTCTGCACGAAGTTTTGTATCGTTTTCAACATTGGTTCCCAAAAAACTTACAAATACAACTGATTTTGCACGAGATAATTTTTCCTTGATTTCTTCAACAAGTTGTTTTTTGTTTTCTAAATTTGCGCTCAAACTTAAGTCCTCCTTTTTATATAATGCGATAATTAAAAAAGTTTCCTGCACCAAAACAAGAAACCTGAAATGTTTATTTAAGTTTTTTGTCCTATACAAGCAACGCAATGCGTTTTATGATTACTCACTTGTAGTCTTTGGCACGAAATTTATTTAATTACATGCCTATTATATCATAAAAAAAAGTATTGTCAAGCGTTTATATAAATAAATTGTAAAAGTTATATAATTTTAATAATTTTAATAACGGTTGATTTTATTCTGTTTTAGTGATAAAATAAAATTGTGAAACATATTGAAAAAAAATTGAATATTGGATTATTTATTGATACATTTTATCCCATGATTGATGGCGTTATTACAGTTGTTGACAATTACGCAAGAAGACTGAACAAAATTGCAAACGTCACAGTTTTTACAATTGGGTCTAGAGATAAAAAATATGTTGATAACTTTCCTTACAAAGTTGTTAGATGTGCCAAATTTGATATACCCGGCCTTGACTACGATTTGGGCCTTCCGGGGCTTGATGCTAAATTTCAAAAGGAACTGAAAGAATCACACCTTGACGTTGTACATATACACTCTCCTTTTACACTTGGCAAAGTTGGTACGAGTTATGCAAAAAAGCATAAAATACCTTGCGTTGCAACAAATCACAGCCAATTTAAGCAAGACTTTTTTAAGGCAACCAAAAGCCCTGCAATCACCGATATGCTTTTAAAAAACATTGTAAGCGTTTTTAATAAATGTGATGAAAATTGGTCTGTTAATGAAATGACAAGTGAACTGTTTTTTGAATATGGCTTAAAGGAAAAACCATATGTTATGCCAAACGGAACAGACTTTAAGGCCGAAGATACCCAAAAATACAATGTTGACGTAGACAAAAAATATGGACTAAGCGATAATGACAAAATTTTGCTTTATGTGGGCAGGATGAACGACCTTAAAAATATACCATTTTTAATTGAGTCTTTTGCAGAACTTTCAAAAAGTGATAAATCATTTAAACTTATTCTTGTTGGTGACGGAACGAAAACGGAACAATATAAAGAGCGAGTAAACGAGCTCAGATTGACTGATAAAGTTATATTTACAGGCAAAGTGGCAGATAAAAAACTTTTGGGAAGCATATATAAAAGAGCAAACCTAATTACTTTCCCTTCTTGCTATGACACTGATGGACTTATAAAAAAAGAAGCCGCTGCATTTAAAACACCAACACTTGTTGTTAAAAAAAGTTTTACTAGCAGTGATATAATAGACAATGTTAACGGATACATATCTAATTTGGAAGTTAAAGAATTTGCTGATAAAATTAAAAACATATTTGCAAACAAAGAACAATACAAAAAAGTTTGTGAAAACTGTTTAAAAGATATATACAAAAACTGGGATGATATTGTTTTAAGTGTTTTGGAAAGATACAAGCTTTTGATTAGGCAAAAAAAGAACAAGAATAAAGCAATTGCAAAAAAATCACATTATATACAAACAATAAAAGCTGTTCAAAAGCAACACCAAAAAATCAAACAAGAAAAAAGAATAAAAAAACAAAGAATTAACAAAAAATTGGTTGAATATCCAAAAACAATAAAAAATATAAGAAGAAGAAAAAAAGACAATTAAATTGTCTTTTTTTGATTTAAAATTTCATAATATATTGCTAAATATTCTTGCGTCACATCTTGCCAACTTTTAACAAGTTCGTTTTTTGCGTTTTCGCCAACAATTTTTAATCGGTTTTTATCTTTTAAAATTTCTGCAATTTGTTCCGCCATCTTATTAGCATTATTTTGCACAATATATCCGTTTTGTCCGTCAGTTATTCTTTCGCTTGAGCCGGTGTTCATTAATGTTATACTTGGTGTTCCATACATAGCGGCTTCAACAATGGTCAAACTGTCGTTGTCAAAAATTGAAGGGAAAATATTTAAATTCGAATTATAATAAAGTGATGCAAGCAAATGTTTGTCTGTAATTTTTCCAGTAAACTCTACCATGTCTTCAATGTTTTTTTCTTTTGCCATACTTTTAAAATAAGGCAAATCACCACCCTCACCCACAATAAACATTTTAAATTTAATACCTTTTTCTTTTAACTTTTGCAATGTATCCAAAATAAAAGAAATGTTTTTTACTTTTGTTATTCTACCAACAAATATAAAAATATTATCTGTTGACTTTAATTTGTATTTTTCACGTGCAATGTTTTCAATTTCGATTGGTTTAAAACTATTAATGGACAAGCCATTTTTTATTACGTCAAATTGTCCATTGTAGCCATAAAGTTTAAATTCATCTGCCATTGAATAAGAAACAGCGGTTACGCGGTCAACTTGTTTAAGTTTTCTGCCAATAGATTTAAGCATGGGCTTTACAATTATGTTTAATTTTGCAGAGTCCTTATAACAGTAACTAAACTTAGTATGTATGGTTGATACAACTGGTAATTTATGCTTTTTGCCATATTTAATTGCAAGTGATAACATGCTGGCTTGCGAGTGACAATGTAAAATATCCGCGTTGAATTCATCTAAAACCTTATATAATTTTTTGTTGAAAAACGGCAAGGCATAATTATTATTAGCATCAATTTTAATGCTTGATTTTCTAAAAACCCTAAAAATATATTTACTATCGTCTGCATTTTTATAATTTGGTGCAACAACCAAAATTTCATGCCCAAGTTCTGTTAATGCGGTTGCAAGGTTATAAACAGCATTTTCAGTACCACCAACGGCAGGAAAAAAATTATCTGTAAAAATTGCAATTTTTAATTTCTTTTTATCCATATTTTTCCCTTTGTATGTAATTTTACTAACTTTTTTTATTTGTTACTAAATAACTTTTTTGTTTCAATAAATTCATTAATTAGATCTTTGTATTCAGGAAAACTTTGTACAAATAACTCGGTATGCCATGGCTTAATTCTGTGATGTGTGTTTCCTGTTTCCCTTGCGTTGCATAGGTGATGCACAACAATCCAATCATAATACTTACATTTTTTCCTAAACCAATTGAATTTGTATGGTATCATAAGCCTTTTTTTAATTGAACTGTTAAGTGCGTCTTGGTCCGCAAAAGCAAGTTTTTTAGTCACACATAATTTTGCGGCTTTGTCAAAAGCACCACTTTCCCTAATTCTTTTTAAATTGAGAAGCATCACACCCGCATTAAAGTAATTAAAAAAACCTACAAAATTTTTAAAAATTATGTCTCTTACAACACCGGCCTCATAATTTTCAACATCAATATCAAAAAGTTCCTTTATATCATTGTTAATTATAGTGTCAGCGTCCAAATAAATAATTTTATCGGGAAGGTCTAAGTGCGGAGCAAGAAGTCTAAGTAATGTATAGGGCGTGCAACGAGTATTTTTATTTACCGTGTTGTCAAACCTATCATGATATTGTTTTGTCACATCAATTTTTGTTATTTTGCTGTTTGAATTAGACTTTTTAATGATGCTTTCCAAAAATGCTACTTGCTCATCAGTTATTGGTAAATAATCAGCATTTAATTCCTTTAAATCCATTGTTAAAAGATAAACATTAAGTTCCTCTTTTGTGTGTTTAGACATTGACATTAAAGAAATTAAAAGTCCGTCAAAAACTTTAACATTTCCAGCATAAAATAGATTAATCATAATGATCCCTCTATACTACTTTAATTTCTACATTTAATTTTGCAGAAATGCCTGTAAATAATTTGATTTGAACTTTATAAACACCAGCATACTTAATTGGATTATCCAAAACAATTTGTTTTTTTGAAATATTAAATCCATCTTTTTTAAGTTCATCGGCTATTTCTGCGCCTGTTATACTGCCGAAAATTTTGCCGTTATCACCCGCTTTAACAGAGAAGTGAAGTGTTACACTGCTCAACTTTTTTGCAAGTTCCTCAGCGGCAGATTTATCCTGCTCGTAATGAAATTGCTTAGCATTGTCGCTCATTTGTTTTTGATTAATGGCAGAATTATCCGCAACCTTTGCTTTTTTTTGTTTTAGCAAAAAGTTTTGTGCAAAGCCATCACTAACTTCAACAATCTCTCCCTTTTTGCCTGTGCCTTTAACATCTACAAGTAAAATAACTTTCATATAATCTCCTATTTTATTTTATATTAAATTAAACGATATGTCAATTGATTACTTATAGCAGTTGCATCACAATATTCAAATTATGAAAGAATAATTAAATACATTTTGGCAAAAATAATTTTGAGGTTTTTATGGATTTAAGATGTAATAAAACAAATTGCAAACACAACAGAAAATATTCTTGTACAGCAAGCGAAGTACACATTGCAAGAAATACCGACTGCCAAACTTATGATAGGGACTTTGCAAAAACTGCCGAAAAGCTACAAGACGTTAGCCGTGACATGTTTGAGGTTGCACCAGCAATGAGCGAGTATTCCCACAAAGATAGGCTATGTGTTGACTGCAATGCACACTGCTTATTTAACAAAATGGGTAAATGCAACGCCAATGGTATAACAGTGCTTGAAAACAGTCAAAAAGGTTATTGTGGAACATTTATTGAGGAATAATTGACCTCCCGCCTGTGTTTTGTACACGACACTGCCACTATTATTTAGGTTTGTACTGGAAATAAAGAAAGAGAGTATAAAATGGCATTAAAAAACTTAGCATTGCGCTAAGTTTTTTTTAATCTAACGTAAACATTGGCACTTTGTATTTATCTGCTTGTTTTTGAGAGTAATTTAAACTTTCTTTATTAGGTGCAATAACTCCAACAACTTTGGCGTTTTTTAAATTTACTTCTGAATATTCCTTTGTGTGTTTTAAAATGTTTTTAGGGGTTTCGCACTCAACCGCATAAGCAAAAAGTTTGTGTTTTCTGCCATTGTGTGTTGTTTTGTCTTGCACCAAAATTGATGTGAATTCTTGTTTGTATTCAAGTGGATTTTTATCATCAATGCTTTCTTCGCTATAATCGTCACACCTGTTTGCGCAAACGAAATTGTTATCTGTGTATTCCATAATAAGCATTGTAAACTTCCCTGCGCCCCTTGTTGTAAATAAATTGTGCTTGTGTTCTTCATCAATTAAAGAAGTTGACGAATATATTCTATTTTGATGATATTTTTTTATTTCATTGTTTACTTCGTCCGACCTCCAACTGCCTGGGAATACACATTTAACCAATATTTTAAATTTGCCATTTAAATCTAAATCTTCTAGTTTTGTTATTTCATTTTCCCAATATTTCCTTGTTGTAAACGAGCAAAGTTTTTCAATTAAAAACATATCTTTTGCAATTGAATTAATTGTTTTAAAACCATGATCTGTAAAACCTATCACATCTTTGCTACGCGTTAACTTATAAATTTCAGGGTTTCTAGCATCTACATACTCAAAAACTTTGAAACGGCCAGTTTTGTCAACATCTATTTTTCTATTGTTGCAAATTGTGTACCACTCTGCAACTTGAATTTCATTATTAATAGACAAATTGACAAATTTTTCGTACCTAGAGTTAAAGTAGGAAATATATTCATCAATTGTACAAATATTATTTTTGTTAAAATCATCTTCATAAAACTCTTTTATGCCAAGCAGGCTGGTATATAAATTACGGCAATACTGTGCAAAATCATCCTCTGCATGAGTTCTTTCAGATAATACTTTTCTTTGATTATTCCATTTTTTTGGCAATTTTCTAATAATTTTACTGCTACTCATTTTACACCTTTATACAAAATTATACTACAAAAAGTTTTTTTGTCAAGATTGAATTTAATTAATTATATATCAATTTTTAAATTTGGCTGAATAATATATACTATGACAATAATTATAAGAAGAAAAATGCTTGGCCTTTTTGCACTGTTTTTGGTTGTAATTTTCGGCTTTGGTTTTTTGGTTAGCAATTCCGTACAAGTTAACACTGCAAGCCCTTTAAATATAACGGTTGTTGTTGATGCCGGTCATGGTGGCGTGGATGGTGGAAGTGTGGGAAAAAACGGCACTGTTGAAAGTGAATTAAATTTAAAGTATGCAGAAAAACTTACAGAGTATTTGACTAACTTTGGCATTAACGTTGTTAACACCAGACTAAATAATGACGGGCTGTATGGCGAACTGACCGATGACTTTAAGTTGGTGGATATGAAAAAAAGAGCCGACATCATAAACGGTAGCAACGCGCAAATTTTGATATCAATCCATATGAATAAGTTTACAAACAGTTCCGAAAATGGTGCTCAAGTTTTTTTTGAGCAAGAAGATGAAAATAGTGAAAAACTCGCAAACTCAATTAGGGATATGTTAAAAGCCAATTTTGAAAATGCCAGAGAATTAACGCTTGCCGGTGACTATTATATTTTAAATAACACAACACCAGTTGGAGTTATTGTTGAGTGCGGATTTTTGAGTAATCCTGAAGAAGAAAAATTGTTGAACGATGTTGAATATATTAACAAAATGTGTTATTCAATTTATGCCGGAATCATAAACTATTTGGGCGTTGTAAGTTATTAAAATTTAAAAAAATGTAAAAAAAATATAAAAAACGTTAAAAATTTGTTGATTTTAGCGTTTTTTTCGAATTTTTATTATATTTTTAAAATTTAACATTTGGGTTGAATTGCCTATTATTATTTTTTAAGCACACAACAATTGAATAAACAAACAAAAATTGACAATTATATTTTTGAGGAGAAAATATGAAGGAAAGAAAAAATTTTAATGAAAGCGAAACTTTAAAAAATTTGGCACGAAGTTTTGCAAGTGAATGTATGGAGGGTGCCAAGTATCAATTTGTTGCTCAGCAATGTGTGACAGAAAAATTAAACTATTTGCAAAGCGTTTTCAAAACACTTGCAAAGCATGAAATGAGCCACGCAAAAGTTTTTTGGGATTTAATTCACCAAAACTATGAGGGCGATATTATTGAAAATTTGGAACTTAGTTTTGGATATCCATTTGATTGCAACGATTTGTGCCAAAGCATCAATTGCCATATGGAAAGTGAAGCATATTTAAGTAACAACATATACCCTACTTTTGCAAAGGTTGCAAAACAAGAAGGATACCCAGAAATTGCACACAAGTTCGATTTGATTGCAACTGTTGAAAACTGCCACAGTGCACTTCTTGGTCAAATTTATGAGAAGATGAAAAGCAACAAGATATATAAATCTTCCGAAAGCAGAAAATGGAAATGTAGCCAATGTGGTTTTGAACACACAGCTAAACAGCCACCAGCACCTTGCCCGCTTTGCGAGTACGACAAAGGCTACTACGAAATACCTTTTAAAATGGAATAACTAACTTTTTTATTAACCAATTAGATAAATTTAAAGCCAAAAAGCCTGCAAATTTTTGCACGCTTTTTTTATTAAATTAAAAAAAATAAAATTTTGAATTTTTTTATGTATTGCTCTTGACATTATTTTAAAAACGTGATATCATTACAAAGCGTTTGGGGGTATAGCTCAGCTGGCTAGAGCACCTGCCTTGCAAGCAGGGGGTCAGGAGTTCGA